>NZ_JAWXXL010000003.1:0-108418 GCF_034334985.1 Acutalibacter intestini
TTTCTTCAAATTGTTTCCGACTGATGTCACTTGGATAGCTTTTCCTCACCTGTCTTCCCCCCTCATCCCCTCTATTTTATCACTGGACCGGATGGTTGGCTAGATACTAAACAGGTTCTTAGAGGTCTTTGCCCCCGAGATGCCCTCGTTGTAGTGGCGGGTGATCTCGGCGTTTACTTTCCTGGCCTCGCGGTTCGCCTTTAGGATGCGCGTCTCAAAGTAGAGGGTCACCAGGGTAATGGCGGGCACCACCGCCAGTACCAGCAGGCCCAGCCTCCAGTTGATGGCCAGCATTACCCCCATGCAGCCCAAAATATACAGCACGCAGTAGAAGCCGTCCACAATGTTCCAGGTGAAGGAGCCAATGCGGTAGCAGTCGCTTACAATCCGGGACATGATGGCGCCCACGGGGTTCTGATTATAGTAAGAGAAGCTTAGGGCTTGCAGGTGGCTAAAGAGCTTTTTCCGCAGGTCCCGGGTGATCATGACCTCCATTTTCAGGGCCACCCAGCCCATTTGCAGCTCGGTAAAGGCCCGCATGAGTACCAGGCCCATATAGAGCAGGGCGTAGCCAGTAATCCCCCGGTGGGTGCCGGGGGCCACAAACCAGTCCACGGCCCAGCCGGCCATTAGGGTATAGCCCACCCCCACCCCGGCGCTGGTAAGCATGGCCAGGAACAGCAGAACCACGCCCTTCCAGTAGGGCCGGAAAAAGGGGATTATTTTGGCCCAGATCTTCAAGCTAAAATGCTGCTCCTTTTGAGTTTTAGTTTCTAAATTGATTTCCATATCCATCTCCTCTAAGTCCGTGGGGACGCTCTCCCCACACCCCTAAAAACTTTTACTCCAAACTATATTTAAGGCCGCCCCGGCGGCATTCTAACACAAAAGCGGCCGCCCGGGCGAAACACATGCGCGCTCCCGGCGCGTTAGGCGCCTGGCGGGGTTTGGGGGAAAGCGTCTGCCGGCAAGCCGGAGGAGCCTTAGCGCTCCAAGGTCTTTCCCTACAATTCTAAGGAAAACGCGCAGGACATTTTTCCGTAGGGAGACTCTCGCCGGGGGACCTCGGACAAACGCTCCCGCGTCCGCCCTTGTCTCTAAGCCATCCGGTTTCCCAACGGTTTTTCCCTTATGCAGGCCTCATAAGCCCACGGTCACGGACCCGCCGCCATAGCTCCCCTAACCCGCCTGGCTACCCAGCCCTTGCATCTCGTAAATCTTCCGGTAAATGCCGTCCTGTTTTACAAGTTCTTGGTGAGAGCCCAGCTGGGCCACCCGGCCTTTGTCCAGCACCAGGATCTGGTCCGCGTTCATCAGGGTGGTGATCCGGTGGGCAATCAAAATGGTGGTGCCGTGGATGTTCTCCTTGATGGACGCCCGTATCTTTGCGTCTGTCTCCATGTCCACTGCCGAGAGGGAATCGTCAAACACCTTGACCGGCGTGTCCTGCATGAGCATACGGGCAATGGCCACCCGCTGCTTCTGTCCGCCGGAGATGGTCACCCCTCGTTCGCCAATAGGGGTCTCGTACCCCTGGGCGAAACCCTCGATGGCTTCGTCGATTACCGCCATACGGGCATAGCGGCGCACAGCTTCCAGGTCCTTGCGGCCCGCGCCTTCGGCGATACTCTCCCGGAAGGTTTTGGAGAACAGGAAGGGCTCTTGCAGCACCATGCCAATGTTGCCCCGCAGGTGGGAAAGCTTGATCTGGCGGACGTCCACCCCGCCGATGGTGATGGACCCGCTGCCCTGGGGCAGCTCGTACAGCCGGTCTAAAAGGTACGTCAGGGTGGATTTCCCGCTGCCGGTGGCCCCCAGAATGCCAAAGGTACTGCCCGCCTTTATGGTAAAGCTGACATCCTTTAGCGCCTCGCCGCTTTCGCCATAGGCAAAGCTTACATGGTCAAAGACAATGTCCCGGTCCATGGGCGGGGTTTTGGGGGCGGGGCATTCCACCTCTTCTTGCGCATCCAGAATGTCGAAGATGCGGGTGGCGCTGATGGAGGTCTTGCTTAGCTCGCTTAGCACCCGGCCCAGGTTGGCCACCGGCCAGGCCAGCATGGAGTTGTAGGCCGTAAAGGCCAAAAACTCGCCCTCGGTCAGCAGGCCCCGCTCTACAAAGAATACTCCCGCCACGGTGATCACCAGGGCCTGCACCCCGGCGATGAAATCACACACGCCCCAGTCTACGCCCAGCACCCGGCCCAGATGGATCCAGAAATTGGTAAACTCCTCGTTCT
The DNA here is from genome assembly GCF_034334985.1 of Acutalibacter intestini. Taxonomy (NCBI): domain Bacteria; kingdom Bacillati; phylum Bacillota; class Clostridia; order Eubacteriales; family Acutalibacteraceae; genus Acutalibacter; species Acutalibacter intestini. The sequence goes on from NZ_JAWXXL010000003.1 coordinate 2,241, forward strand.
TCTTGTTAAAGCGGTCGATCTCGTACCGTTCCCGGCCAAAGGCCCGCACCACCCGCACACCGGTAAGGTTCTCCTGTATCAGGGCGGTCAGCTGGCCCTCGGTCTCATCGGCCTGCTGGAACTTCTTCCCCACAACGACAAAAAAGATCATGGAGAAGCCAATGACCAGGGGGATAAAGGCCAGAACCACCAGAGAGAGCTGGACGTTCATCATAAACATAAGCCACAGGGAAATGACAATAGCCAGCACCGTGCGCACCACGGTGACCAGCTGCTCGTTGACAAAGTTGCGGATTAACTCCACATCCTGGGTGCAGCGCTGGATGATATCTCCAGTCTGGTGGGAATTATGCCAGGCGTAGGGTAAGCGCTGGATATGGTCAAAAAGCCGGTTGCGCAGGTGGTCTACCGTGCCCTCGCAGCCCTTGGCCAGGTTCACCCGAGAGGAGTGGTCCGCCAGGCCCGCCACCAGGGCAAAGGCCAGGGCCACAGCCGCGCACACCACAATGTGCTGGCGCAGCATTTCCCGGCCCCCCAGGGTGTTCAGCCAGCCCACTACAAAGCCGGGAAGGCTGAAGGGCTCGTTATTAATCACCGAGTCCACCGTAACGCGGATGACCTGGGGGGTCATGTAGTTGGCGGCGGAGGAGACCACCACCGTAAACATTGCCAGCAGAAAATTTCCCCGCAGCCCCTGGGTAAAGGGGTAAAAGCGCAGGATGCTGGACTTCTTCTTGTTTTTAGATTCTCTTTTTTTCATAGTAGTTTCCTCTGTCAATGATCAGTAGAAAAGAGGGGCTGTCCCGCTTTTCTTTCACAAAAAAAGCGCAGCAAACTCTGGCTTTGCCACCCCCTGGACACGGCAGGGGTGGGAGCCAAAAGTTTTGCTGCGCCGGATTCCGCGCAACGTACACGGACGGGCAGATTCTATCATCTGGTTGAAATAGACGGTTAATTTATCATAGCATTCTCTAGGAAGAATGTCAAGAGGATTTTTTGGGCCCCCTACTCTCCTGCTGGCGGGTTTAAACCGAGCGCTTTACCTTGTTAGGATCTTCTCCCCCGCCGCCTGGTACGCCTAGGGGGAAGTCGCTGGGGGCGGCTCACTTTGGATGGCGGCCGCCGGAGCCGGACCGTGGCGCGGAAAGCCGACTTTTTGTCCTGGTCTGGCGCTGGGACCGGGACTTTACGAACCGGGAGAAAGCGGTTCTTAAGGCCAGAAACCACCGGAAAGAGGGCCAGAAAAACTACCATTATGACCAGCATCCATAGAGAGCTTTCCCAAGACTGGGCGCTGTTTTCCATGAGAATCACCCCAGAGCGCGGCCCGGGTGTACTTCCTGGCCCGGTAGCTAGGGATAGAACGGTCGGCGGAGAGGGCTTTGGAGTAGCGGTTGGTTTTGGGGACTTAGATGGTCTGGGGGTGGAGGTGGGTTTCGGCGTGTTAGTGGGCTTGGGCGTGTTGGTGGGCTTGGGCGTGTTAGTGGGCTTGGGTGTGTTGGTGGGCTTGGGCGTGTTGGTGGGCTTGGGCGTGTTAGTGGGCTTGGGTGTTTTGGTGGGCTTGGGCGTGTTGGTGGGCTTGGGTGTGTTGGTGGGCTTGGGTGTGTTGGTGGGCTTGGGTGTGTTGGTGGGCTTGGGTGTGTTGGTGGGCTTGGGTGTGTTGGTGGGCTTGGGTGTGTTGGTGGGCTTGGGCGTGGCGGTAGGCTTGGGTGTGCTAGTAGGCTTTGGCGTAGGTGTGGGTGAGGGAGGGGCTGAGGGTTTGGGTTGGCGGTAAGCTGTGACAGTATACACCGTTTTTTGGCTGCCCACGCTGACAGTTACCAGAAAGTCGGTGTAACTGCCGCCCGCGCCTAAATTCTTTCGGTTAACCCGTACCGTAGCCTCTGGGCTGGCGGCAGTTTCGAAAGACAGGCTGCTGACGCTGAAGGGCACGGTCAGGCGGTAGTGGGTGACTTGAGGAGAGAAAGCGGGCTCCAGGTCTCCAGTGGAGGGAACCAAAACGGAGAGCTCTGGGGCGGGAGGAGCCTCCACCTGGACGTTGACCGTCTGGTCCAGAACCGTATTCCCCAGGTCCTCTGCCCCGGAAGACAGGATCTCGGTGACCCGCAGGCGGAACGCCGCCGTCCCAGCGCCAGCATCCTCTGATAGCTGAAAGCGGAGGGTAACCACCCGTCCGGGGCCCAGGCCCGGGCTCATGGTGCAGACCCAGTTTACCTGACCATTGTCCACCCCACTGGAGGAAATCCCAGAGGTGGATTCAGCCTCCAAAAAAGAAAAGCGCCCGGGGTCGAAACCGGCGTTTACAGAGAGCGCACCGATTTTCCCTAGGCTGCCGTCATAGTGAATTTGAAGCTCCACGCCGCCGTCCAGACCGCTGACAGCCTGAACCGTGAAAGCTGCCGAACCCCGGGCTCCGGCGGGAAAAGGCCAGAGCAGCGCGAGAATCAGCAAAAGACAGGCCGGCAGGCGTTTCATATACGAAGCTCCTTTCCAGAAACGGGAATTTGGCAGGTATAGTCAAAAATATGGATATATCATAACATTTTTTGGATTGAAGTGCAAGGAAAATGGGCTTTTCCACTGTGATGATTTTTGGCCTTATTGCTTTTTCGCAGTAGAAGGGGCGCGAATCAAGAAATTTCTATCCCCATCCCATGATCAGAGGCCGGAAAAAGCGGGTACTCCATCTGGCAGTCGCAGGGCTCCAGCTCCACATGGCGGGGGTCGTACTCCTCTGCCTCCCGGCACCCCATGCTCTGGTAAAAGGCCTGGGACTCTTCTGCCGACATGGCGGAAATGTACAGCTTTTGCGCGCCCAGTTCCCGCGCGGACTGGGCCGCCAGGAAAAAAAGCCGCTGGCCCAGCCCATGCCGCCGGAAGTCTTGGGACACATACAGCTCGGCTAAAACGGCGTATTGGCTGCCGCTGCCAATCAAGGAACCTTCTACGCTGGCAAAGCCCTTTAGCCGCGCCCCGGAAAAGGCGCCCCAAAGGCAGCCGCCCTTTTCCAAAGTCCGCTTTAACTGGGCGCAGAGCCGCTGATAGTCCGCCTCCTCCCAGTCCTCGGTAAAAGCAATGTCTTTTAGCACCCACTGCCCCTCCACCTTTCGCCAGCAGCGCTTTACCTGCTGGAAACGCTGGAAATGGGAGAAAAGGGCCAGAGAGACCTCTTCCCGTCCTATTTTTCTATACTGAATGGGTTTCATCCGAATTACCTTAGTTTGCCAGTTTGCCCAGCACCCGGCCCTGGCAGCGCAGGGTGTCGAAATCGTGAAGAGGGATGGGCTCGTACTCCGGGTTCAGAGAAAGGAGTTCCCCTTTTCCCAGGCGCTTGATGTAACCGTCGCCATTTAGGTAAAAGATACCGATTTCTCCCAGCTTTACGCTGCCCTCCACCCGCTCTACAAACACAATGTCCCCGTCCCGGTAAGCCGGTTCCATACTATTGCCGTTGACCCGCACGCAAAAGTGGGCCTGTTCTGGCACCAGCCCGCCGGGAACCTCCAGCCGGGTCTTGTAGGCTGTCCCGGCCCAAGGTTCGCCCGGGCCGGCGCTAACAGCCAGGTCATAACAATTTATATACGTGACCCGGCCTCGGCTTTCCCGCTCGACGGCAGGACCAGGGGCACTCTGGGTCATACGGGCATATTCCTTTTCTAAAACAAGGTCCACCAGCTCCCGGCCGTGCAGGTCCAGCATGCGGTATTTGTGCACTTGCCGCAGCTCCTGAGGCGTGGCGGCGTTTTCAGCGCTTAGCTCCAAAAGCTGGTCCCCGGTGACCCCCAGGGTTTTGGCCAGCTGCCGGAGCTTGTTCACATCCGGCTGGCGGCGGCCGGTTTCATAGCCAGAGTACGTGGTGCTGTCCACCCCCAGCTGCCGGGCCATTTGGTTTTGGGTCAGCCCGGCAGCCACCCGGGCTTCTTTCAGTTTTTCAGGAAAACTCATGCCAGCACCTCCTTTTGGCTGTGGGGCGTCGGTCTTGGCCGCCTTGGTTGGTTGTGCTCGTGGCATACAGCAACCCCACAGAACTCGTTATAAACCAACGCTTGCTGTTTAAAAACATTTACTCCGGCTTTTTCTGATTCCCACCGGCCAGAGCCTGCCACAAAGCCATAGGGCCAGGTGGGAATAGAAAATACTTTAAGGTTAAGGAAACGAAGGGCTTTTCCAGCCCTTTTTTCTAGTTTATATTATACCTCGTTTCCAGGCGAAATGTCAATAAATTTACAAAAAGCCTTGACAAAATGTCAATATGCCGTTATAATGAAAACAGGGTTGGCGAAATGACAACTCCACAAATAAAAAAAGGCAAAACGCGCTTCTACAAGAAGAATGATAGTAAACGCGCTTAGGGCTTGTTGAAACATAGAGGGAATGAGGAATTTTGGGTCAGAAGCGGTCCGTTCCCAGGAAAAAACCGCAAGTCAACCGGCCGGTTGACGAGGATTTTTGACGTGGAAGATGGCCGCTTATGGGCAAAAATACGGCGTTTTAGATGTTTCAAACCAGCTCTAACAATCAGTATCTACCGATTGTTAAGCGGGGCAGCGAAGCCGCCCGGTTCAGACCAAATGGAATGGATCTTTTGAACCGCGTTAACTATAAAACCTGTGGCAGCGGCTTTTTGTGGAAAAAGGAGCGTGCAAAAGGATGGAGCGGAACAGGGAGTATTGGGCTACCTTTGACTATGGGAAAATGGCCCGAGACGCCGCCAAGGAACGGGATCGGATACAGGAAAGGCTGCGGCTGCGCCGGGAGACAGGCCCTGCCTCGCCAGAGGATGATATGGTGTGGAGGCAGGAAAACAGCATGCTCTACACCATGTATTTGGAACAGCGCTGTAATTACCAGACCTTTGCCCGACGGGCTGGGACCAGGGGACAGGCAGTTTAGAGACTGGAAAAGGAGATGAGCGTATTGACAAAAGACACGAAACGCCTGGGGCTGGAAAGCTGCCGGCAGCAGGCGGAGCAGTACTTTGAGACCTGCCGGGAAAAGGGGCGGCACCCCTCTCTGCCTGGGCTAGCCCTGGCTCTGGGGCTGGAAAGCCGCCGGGAGCTGGAACGGCTTTCCGCGGGCAGCGGAAAAACGGCCGCGGTGCTGCGCAGGGCGATGACCCGGGTGGAAGAGGCCAACGTGCAGTCTGCATATAAAAAGGACCTTTCGGGGGTGGCGAAGTTCATCCTGCAAAACGGCTTTGGCTACAGCGAGAAGGCGGGGACGGCCCAGGCGGAAGAGATTGCTGTCAGCATTGTGGAGGACCGCCCATGAGGGTGGTGATTCCCACCAGGGCCTTTAACCCCGTCTACCGGCCTTTGCTGCGGGACCGGGAGCACAGGTACATTGTGCTGATGGGCGGCGCAGGCAGCGGAAAAAGCTTTTTCGCCGCACAGCGGCTTTTGGTCCGGCTGATGGAAAGCCCGCTGTGCAACCTGCTGGTGGTGCGGGCCACCGCGGTAAGCAACCGGGACTCCACCTATGCCCTGCTGCGGCAGCTTATGTCTGCCTGGGGGGTGGAGGGGCTCTTTAAGTACACAGGCGGAGACCTGCGTATTGTCTGCAAAAACGGCAACACAGCCATCTTTAAGGGCCTGGACGACCCGGAAAAGCTGAAGTCCGTGACCTTCCCCAAGGGAGAGCTGACAGACGTGTGGGTGGAAGAGGCTTCGGAGGTAACCCAGGAGCAGTTTAATCACCTGGACCTGCGCCTGCGGGGACTGGGGGGACCCAAGCAAATGACCTTGAGCTTTAACCCAGTGTCCAACCTCCATTGGTTAAAAAGGCGATTTTTTGACCAAAAGGACCTCCGGGCTCTGGTGCTGAAAACCACTTACCGGGATAACCGCTTTCTGGACCCAGACTATATCCGCACGCTAGAGAGCTACCGGGACAGCGATCCCTATTTTTACCAGGTGTACTGTCTGGGCGAGTGGGGCGTAATGGGCCGCTGCTTTTTTGACGCGGGAAAGATTTCTGAAAGGCTGCGTCAGTCGGCCCCCCCTCTGGCCCGGGGAGACTTTATTTTTGAGACAGTCTATTCCCAGGAGTTGGGCCGGGTGGTTCTCAGGCAGGAGAGCATCCGGTTTGCAGAGGGGCCGGGGGGCTTTATCTCTGTATATCAGAAGCCAGAGCCTGGGGCGTCCTATGTGATTGGCGGCGACACCGCGGGAGAGGGCTCGGACTATTTTGTGGCCCAGGTGGTGTGCAGGGAGACAGGCCGGCAGGCGTGCACCCTGCGGGGGCGCATGGACGAGGACCTATACGCCAGGCAGGTGTATTGCCTGGGCAGATGGTACAACTGGGCCCTGACGGCAGTGGAATCGAACTTTTCTGGTTATCCCCTGCGGGAGCTGGAGGGATTGGGGTACCCGTGCCAGTACATGAGGACAGACGGCCAGTTCCGGCCCAGCTATGGTTTTCGGACCACACAGAGCACCCGGCCCGTAATTTTGGCTGGGCTGGTGGAGGTGGTACGGGAGCACCCAGACTGGCTGTACGACCCAGATACCCTGGGGGAGCTGCTAACCTTTGTGCGCAACAGCCGGGGCCGGCCAGAGGCCCAGACAGGGGCCCACGACGACTGCGTGATGGCCCTGGCCATTGCCTACTACGTGCGGGGGGAGAAAAAGATGGACAGCGGCGTCCAGATATGGAGCTGCGCTGTGGATAGGGCATGAGCCTTTTGCAGACCACCAGCGTAACAAGGGCCCAGGGGGCTTGCTCTCCCAGCAGGGATTGGGGCAGGGGCCGTATGGACCGGATGCATCATTTTATAATTGCTAAAGGGGGAATTTATTTTGAACTACATCCAAATCAAAAATACCGCCCTGGCTGTTTTGGCGGCCGTAGGCGGCGCGGCGGCCCAGGCCTTGGGCGGCTGGGACATGGCCCTACAGGTACTCGTCGGCTTTATGGCGGCGGATTATCTGACCGGGCTCTTAGTGGCCGGGGTGTTCAAGCGCTCTTTAAAAACCCCCGGCGGAGCGATCTCCAGCCGGGCGGGCTTTTTGGGCCTGCTAAGGAAGTGCGCGGTTCTGCTGGTGGTTTTGCTGGCTGTGCCGCTGGACCGGGCCGCGGGCAGCAGCTTTATCCGCACAGCGGTTTGCCTGTTCTTTATTGCCAACGAGGGGCTCTCCATTCTGGAGAACCTGGGACTAATGGGCGTGCCCTACCCAGCCTTTCTGCGGGATATGCTGGAGGCCCTGCGCAAGCAGGGCGACGAAGGGGGGCGGGGCCAATGAACGGCGTGAACATTAAGCAGAATCTTTGTCCGCCGGAAAAGTATCCCATCAAGTGTCCATACCGGCGCACCCCCACCCGGGTGGTGGTGCATAACACGGCCAATGACGCTCCGGCAGAGAACGAGGTGGCCTATATGCTGCGCAATGACTATGAGATCTCCTTCCACTTTGCGGTGGACGGGAAGGGCGCGGTGCAGGGCCTTCCCCTGGACCGGAACGCCTGGGCCAGCGGAGACGGGACGGGCAAAGGAAACATGGAGGGCATCCATGTGGAGATATGCTATTCCCGCTCCGGCGGAGAGCCCTTTTTCCAGGCCGAGGACCAGGCCGCGCGGCTGATTGCCGGTCTGCTGAAAGACTATGGATGGGGCATGGACCGAGTGACCAAGCACCAGGATTATGACAAAAAATATTGCCCCCACCGGACGCTGGACCTGGGATGGGGGCGGTTTCTTCAATTAATAGAAAAATATGTTAAAGGAGATCAGGAAATGCAGCGTTATGAGGAGTTTAAACACTACGCCCAGCGCCTGGAACAGGAGCGGGCGAGCCAGGGACCTTCGGCATGGGCAAAAGAAGCCTGGGAAAAGGCCGTGGCAGCGGGGCTGCTGGACGGCTCATCTCCCAGAGCCCCTTTGACCCGCGAACAGTGTGCGGTGCTGTTGGACCGGCTGGGATGCCTTAATAATAGCGCAACACCGCGATGACCCTGCCCAGCACGCTGGCATGGTCCGAGTAGATGGGCTCAAAGTCCGGGTTTTCCGGTTGCAGGCGCACCCGGTCTTTTTCCCAGAACAGGCGCTTCACGGTAGCTTCGTCGTCGATCATGGCCACAATGATGTCCCCATTGTCAGCGGTGGGCGTTCGCTCCGCAACCACGTAGTCGCCGTCCAAAATACCCGCGTCCCGCATGCTAAGCCCCACCACATGCAGGGCGAACAGGTCCTTGCCCTCTTTTTGAGGAAAGGGAATGTAGCCTTCGATGTCCTGCACGGCCAAAATGGGCATGCCCGCAGTGACCCGGCCCAGAATAGGCACCTGGGCGGCGGGCTGGCTGCCCTCTAGCCGGATGGAGCGGTTCAGGCCAGCGTCCCGGGTGATGTAGCCCAGCCGCTCCAGGGTTTTCAGATGGGCATGGACCGTGGAGGTAGAGCGCAGGCCGGTGGCGGCGCAGATCTCCCGAACCGTGGGGGGCACACCGCTGGGCGTGGCTTTCATAATATAGTCGTAAACTTTCTGTTGGCTAGGCGTCAGACCATTCATAGCGGACCACGTTCCTTTCTCGCGGCAGAGCAGGCGCTTTTTGAAGAGGCAAAAAATATGTTCTGGGTCCATTATAGCATGGATTCAGGAAAAATGCAAAACACTTGGGAGAATTATTGAAAAAAATTTTTATGGGGAAGGGCCCGGGGCTCTTCCCCTTCTTGTTCTCCCCACTTGACAAGTGGGGAAAACTTCTTCATAATAGAGGGCGATACTTTATTTTGAAAGGGCGGGGAACAATGGAAAAAACGGAAAAGGCCGTTATCACTGTGGTTGGCAAAGACATGGTGGGGATTTTGGCTAAAGTGACAAATATCTGTGCCCAGCACGGCGTCAATGTGCTGGAGGTAACCCAGTCTATCCTTCAGGACCTGTTTGCCATGGTCATGCTGGTGGATATGGCCGGAGCCGACGTGGAGGTGGCCGGTCTGGCTGAGACCATGGACCAGGTTGGCGCGGAGATGGGGTTGAAAATTCATGTGATGCATGAGGATATCTTTAGCTCTATGCACAAGATTTAAATGCGCGTGGGGCGCATTCAAATCTCCTAGTTTCGCTTTTCGGTGAGAGGCACTGAAATTTCGCTTTGCGGAAGCGCGAAACTTTTGGGCCAGTGCGCTGCCGCCGGGCGGGGGAGGGTTCGCTTTTCGGTGAGGCGTACTTGGAATCCAGTTTTACGGTAGTGGGAAACTTTTGACAGGGTGTTCTATTGTTAAAGTGGGGGGCTTCGCTCTGTTCAAAGGCGGATTTATAAGGAAAACCCTAATGCCGGCGGGACGTTTTATGGCTTTAGAGTACAATGCTATGTGTTGGTATATTTCATCTCTCTGGAAGGAAGGGAAGTCTATGACGCTGAAACGAGCTGGGCCCGCTGATCTGAAAGAGGCGGCCCGCATTACCCGGGAAACGATTTTGGCGGTTTACCCGCATTATTACCCTAAGGGGATCGTAGATTTCTTTCTAAACTGGCACCGGGAGGAGAAAATTCTGCCGGACATCCTGGCGGGAGAAGTGTTTCTTCTGCTGGAGGAAGGCAAGGCCGTGGGTACCGTGACCCTGCATGGGGAGGAGATCACCCGGTTGTATGTGCCGCCCCTATACCAGGGGAAGGGGTATGGCCGGTTTTTGCTGGACTTTGCGGAGCGGACCCTGGGGGAGGCTTACGGGCGGATGACGGTAGAGGCCTCTTTGCCTGCCAAGGCCTTGTACCTGCGGCGGGGTTACCGAATTGTGGATTACCGGACGGAGGAGCAGGAGAACGGCGACGTGCTGTGCTGGGACGTGATGGAAAAGACCTGGGCGGGGGAAAAAGCCGCCCTAGAGGGGGAATCGATTTGAATACCAAAGAAATTTTAGAGACCATTAATATGATCGACAACGAAAACCTGGATGTGCGCACCATCACCATGGGCATTTCCCTTTTAGACTGCGCGGGCCCAGACCCGGACCGGGCTGCTGAGAAAGTCTATGACAAAATTTGCCGCTACGCGGAAAAGCTGGCAAAAACCGGCGAGGACATCAGCCGCCAGTACGGCATCCCCATTATCAACAAGCGCATCTCCGTCACCCCAGTGGCCATGGTGGCGGGGGCCTGCCCGGGGGCCTCGCCCCTGCGCTTTGCCCGGGCCCTGGACCGGGCCGCCCACACGGTGGGGGTGAACTTTATCGGCGGCTACTCGGCCCTAGTGCAGAAAGGCTTTGGCCCCGGGGACTACGCCCTCATTGAGAGCATTCCCCAGGCCCTCAGCGAGACTCGGCTGGTCTGTTCCTCGGTGAACATTGGCAGCACAAAGGCGGGCATTAACATGGACGCGGTGGAGAAGATGGGCCGCGTGGTGCTGGAAACCGCCAAAAACACCGCTGACCGGGAGTGTATTGGCGCGGCAAAGCTGGTGGTGTTTTGCAACGCCCCAGAGGACAACCCCTTTATGGCCGGGGCTTTCCACGGTCCGGGAGAGCCGGACTGCGTCATCAACGTAGGGGTCTCCGGTCCCGGGGTGGTGCGGGCCGTTATTGAAAAAGAGGGAGCCGGCCGCAGCCTGACAGAGATCGCGGAGCTCATCAAGCGCACGGCTTTCAAAATCACCCGTATGGGCCAGCTGGTGGCCCAGGAGGCCTCCCGGCGGCTCAGTGTGCCCTTTGGCATTGTGGACCTATCCCTGGCCCCCACCCCGGCCATTGGTGACAGCGTAGCCCATATTCTAGAGGGTATGGGACTTGCACAGTGCGGGGCCCACGGTACCACGGCGGCCCTGGCCCTGCTGAACGACGCGGTGAAAAAGGGCGGCGTAATGGCCTCCTCCAGCGTGGGGGGGCTATCTGGGGCGTTCATCCCGGTGACAGAGGACGCCGGCATGATTGACGCGGCCCGCAGCGGCTGCCTGACCCTTTCAAAGCTGGAGGCCATGACAGCGGTGTGCTCGGTGGGGCTAGACATGATCTGTATTCCCGGGGACGTGACAGCGGAGATTATCTCTGGCATCATTGCCGACGAGGCGGCTATCGGCATGGTGAACAGCAAGACCACCGCTGTGCGGGTGATTCCCGCCATTGGCCGCAAGGCCGGGGAAGAGCTGGACTTTGGGGGGCTTTTGGGCCAGGGGCCCATTATGCCCGTCAATATGTCCTCGCCGGCAGAATTTATTCATCGGGGAGGGAAGATCCCCGCGCCTTTGCAGAGTCTAAAGAATTAGAGCGGATCGAATCATAAAAAACCTGTATGCATAGGCCTTTTCAGAAAGGAACGCCCTATGGATGCAGGTTCTAATTTTTCGCGGAGCTGTAAAACGCGTGTGTGATAGTAACCGCACGGAACCATCGGGATTTACCGCTTATTCCGCAGGGCAGCGAAAGCGGCCGCTTCAAAACAAGAGGACTACTTTTTTGGGGAACCGCGTTAACTATAATAACAATGACCAAGTAATGGCTTCCAGGCAGCGTATCTTATGCCAATTATAGGGATTACACCTAAACTCAGAGTATCAAAAAAGTCTCGCTTTTTCATGCCAGGTCAAATGCCTGTCTGGAGCGGCCAGTAGATGTCGCAGTCTGTGTAGCGCAAGCACGCTCTTTAATCCAGCTATACTCTCCTGGTAGTCCCGGACTTCTTTGTTGATGCGGACTTCTATGGGTGATCACCTCCAAAATGAAAGCAGGCCGCACTTTTCAACAAGTGCGGCCTGTCAAAATAAGAATTGTTAGAAAATGCTTGTGTGATCAGTGCCTGATAAATTTTTCATCACGGGTGGGAATCCCGCTTTCATCAAGAACATATCTTTCCGCGCTCATGTGCAGGTCATATTTTTCCCGCAGTTGTGCGATGGTTCCCATCATCGGAGACGCATGATGCCGGTCTATGGACGCCTGGTCTCTCCATCTGTCAATGAGCAGAACGGTCTCAGATTCGCTGAAAGGAAAGAAATATTCATACCGCTCATTTCCATCCTCTCCGCGAATCAACGCCGCCGTTCCGCTTCTCTCCATTTCCTCGGCAAACTTACGGGAGCTGCCGTCCTTCCCCGTGTAGGTCAGAAGTACCAGGATGCTCATACGGCAGGTTCCTCCCTCTGATAGATGTTATTTCCAAATTGATACGCTTTTTCCAAGTGATCTGTCTTGTCGATTTGAGGTTTTCCGTTCGTATCTCCGCAGCCGCCTGCCAGCAGCATCCCCTTGTCGTGGAAGCCGATATAGTTGACGAGGGCGAAACGGTAATAGGATACCGCCTGCTCAAAAGTCCAGAAGAAGTCATCCGCCGCCGTCATCAGCAGGGCGCAGTCCTTTACCGGATACTTTTCATACCGGCCCAGGGGTGGGTTGGGGTCCTCCTCCGCGATACAGTAGAACCGCTCAATGAACGCCTTGATCTGGGAGGACAGTGTCCAGAAATACAGCGGGGACGCGAAGACCAGCAGATCCGCCTCCCTGATTTTGGGAACAAGGCCGTTGAAGCTTTCCTTTTGCACACAGGGCTTGCCGTAGCGGCAGGCGTTACAGCCCAGGCACCCCTTGACCTCATGCCGCAACAGTGAAATCACTTCCACATTGTGTCCGGCCTCCTCGGCGCCCCGCTTGAAGCTGTCTACCAACTGAGCGGTGTTGCCCTTTGGCCGTCCGCCGCCTTGGATCATCACAATTCTTTTCATAGCCGCCTCCTGGCGATTGGTTTGCAATCATTATACCTGATAAAATGGCCGCATTCAAGATGGATGACAGAATAGGCAGACAGACCGTTGCAAGGCCCGCCTGCCTATGGTAAGATGCCACAAACTACTCAGAGGAGGTTGCGGCAATGATGTTTATCGTATTAGGTGCTGGCCTGTTTTTACTTCCTATCCTGTTCCGTCTGGCCCTGAAGCTCCGGCTGGGTGTCCCCATCCTCTACGCGCTCCTGATGCTCCCCGCGTTCCACGGCTGGTATCAGGCCCATGTGGCCCTGGCGGACGGCATCTTCTTCGCCCTGGTCGGCCTCGCCGTTCGGTCCTGGGTGGTGACGCTGCTCCGCCGCCTCTGGGGTATGCTGGAGGATTGGCGGGAGGAGCGGGCGATGGCGGAGCTGCTGGCTTACCGCGTCCGGCAGGCCAGGGCCGCTGGCGAGTATGCCATCAACACCGAGGGCCTCTGGTGACCGTTATCCCAACCCCATCAATTCCCGGATCAGACTATCGCTCATTTTGATGCAGCCCACCAGCACAAGCATATTAAAAATCACCTCGCCCACATAATTCCACACGATGGTGGCCGCCGCCAAGGTATCGTCCGCGATGGCAGGCGGAGTGGTGGCGAAGGCCGAGAAGATCACACAGGCTAACACGATGATACAGCCCTCCAGACAGATTGCGGCATAGCTTTTGAGAAAGGCAACGCCAATGCTGCTGGAGGGCTGTCCCGCGAAGCTGGCCATGGGGATGGGCGCGATGGCGGTGGCGAGGTAGAGTTTGAAAAACCGGGAATAGACGGTTAAAATCATGATAAGGGACAGCACCCAAATAAACAGCGACCCCAGCAGGGTGATGGCCCACAGGGGGGTGCCCTCCAGGAAGCCCACATCCTCGATGATGGTGACCATCTCGTCAGGCAGGGTGGTATCGGTGAGCGCCGACATCCCGGAGGCCGTCATGATGGTGGAGATCATGCCCTGGGCCACCTTGAACAGCGCCGTCATCAGTTCCATCCCGTGGGTCACCGCCGCCTGGGCAAGCACAAAACGGATAAAGCACTTGAATACCATCTCAGGCTTCTTTAATTCTGTAAAGCTGCCGCAGGTCTTGACGATGTCCATGACGAAGAACAGCAACAGCAGGGCGCAGGGCCGTTGATATTCTGTATCACCGTCCAGACGCCGCCCTTGAGCTCCTCCGGGGTGGTGGAGATCAGTGTCCAGATCTCCGCCAGCTTTCCGTTCCAGGTCAGTCGGTCATTTTTTGCGGACAGTTCAATACATACCATCCTTTTCTGCTCCCTGCTCCTGCGTTTGCACTCGTTTGACTTTTCCCTCTGTATCTTCTTGGCGCAGACAGAACAATACTTTGATATGCCAGAGCCAGGGACGTATTCAACGCCGCACACCGTACAGTGTTTAGCGGGCAACGCCGTCCACCGTTTTGTGGGTGTGATATGTAATTCACCGACAAAGCCGATGAATTTATAGTAAATCTTGATTTCCCGTTTAGAGGGTACAGATAATTTGGAGTGGTATAGTTCCATGCTGGCTCTAAAATTTACAGATAAAGGCTTATTGGAACAGGCTGCTGCTTCCTTTGGGCACAAAGAACGCTCTGTCATTTTAAGCGAGGATTGTTTGCAACGTACCGGCTTTTCAGTTGGGGACGAAATACTTCTCTCAAATGGAACAGAGGAAATTCCTTATACCATTGCTGGCAGTTTCAAATCAAGGGCAACGGATGTAGAAGCTGTTATCCCCGCTTACTGCGCTGTTTCAGACTTTGGAGCAACAGTCTATGACTTCTTAGCTTATACAGCCGCAGACCCCGACGCAATCATGGTACAGATACGGGCTTTATTTGGGGAAACATCAAATTGGAGCCGCACCGTAGAGGAATTTAATTCAGACGCACTTTCAACCGTTGGCGCATTTTTAGAACCAATGCACACCATGACCTATTTTATCCTGCTGCTTGCAACCGTCGGTGTGATCAACAATCTTTTGATTAACTATATGCAGAAACGGCGCACGATTGCCATGTATAAATCCATTGGTCTATCTAACCGCCAAAACAGGAAAATGACATTGATAGAGGGATTTTCTTCCGGGCTTATCGGTGCAGTAATCGCTGTTTTTGTTTCCTACATGGAAATTCAGACAATTTTCCTTGTGGCAGCTCCCAAAATCTCCATGCTGCCGGAACTGGATTTATGGACGTTTCTTGCCGCAGGGGGATTAGGGATTTTCATTACGCTGTTAGGTTCCGTCGTACCATTCATGAAAAGTCGTAATATGAAACTGATAGAAGAAATTAAATTTGAATAGGAGGCATTGTCACATGAGAGAATTAACAGAAAAAATCGTTATTGAGGGGAAAAGCATTGTAAAAGACTTTCAGCTTGGCGATACCAGAACAAGGGTATTGAAAAGCATATCTTTGAAAGTTTCGCAAGGAGAATTTGTTTCTATCATGGGGCAATCCGGTTCTGGTAAAAGTACCTTGCTTTATATTCTTGGCGGTCTTGATGCGCCTACAAGCGGAGCTGTCTTTCTCAATGGCATAGATATATCGAAGCTGGGTGATGAAAAAATGAGCCGGATAAGGCGGCAGAATATAGGCTTTGTATTCCAGTTCTATAATCTTATCCCAAACTTGAACGTAGAGGAAAATATCATGCTCCCGCTTTTGTTGGACGGAAAGAAAATGCGTGACTATAAAAATGAGCTTGCTGAAATTTTAGAGGTTGTCGGCTTATCTGACAGGAGAAAACACACACCCCGCGAGTTGTCCGGCGGGAAGCAACAGCGTGTTGCAATCGCCCGCGCATTGATCGGCAAGCCCCAAATTTTGTTTGCTGACGAGCCAACGGGAAACCTTGACAGCCGTACCGGGGCAGACATTATGAATTTGTTGCAGGAGATCAACCAGGAAAGCAGACAGACAATTATCATGGTTACTCATTCGCCGGAAGCTGCAAAAAGCAGCAGCCGGATTATTACAGTGAGTGACGGAAAAATATCATAAGTTCTTGCTGAATATTTGCAGAAATTTGCTTTATACTCATCAGCAACCATTTGACAAAGTAAAGTTATCTCTCAAGCGTCTTTCTCTTATTTGATATTTTTATTTGCGTTTTTATGTTGATCTTGCATCTGCCCTACCATACAATCGAGAGTTTTTAACAGAAATGCACGTTCCTCTTCAGTACAGGCCGCAAATTTGCAAAGTAATTGCTTTGTCTGCTGTTCTATCTTCGGCATTTCGGGGTAAGAGACATCTGCCGAAAGGCCAAGTCGGTAGATTATATCGGCAAGGACTTCGATAGACGCATTGACCCGTCCCGTTTCTATATTTTGGATATGCCGGAGTCCTCTGCCGGTCTGCTGAGCAAGCTGCTGTTGTGTAAGATGTTCTTCATTCCGTCTGCCGCTGACTATGGCCCCTATGTGCTGTAAAATATTTTTACGCATTTTTAATCACCTCTACTACATTCAATCATGCATAAGCGTTTCTATGAATTCCCTAATAGAACGTGTAGAGATGTGCTTATCATGCGTTTTACAATAGAATATATTTGCCCTGTTTGTGAAGCCAATAAAGAAACGGCTTTTCACATTATTTATTTGCGTTGGGTTTTCCGTCATCGGTTTACCCAACGAAGGCGGCAAAGAAACAGGCTGCTCGTGGATGATGTATTCGTTGCTGCTGAACTTGCCGCTTTCGTCCGTGGTCTGGTGGCGCTCGATGTACCCGGCCCGCTGCAATTCGTTGGCAGCGGAACGAATTGCGTCCTTGCTCTCCCAATTGACATAGCACAGGCTGGACAGGGTATAATCCCAATCTTCCGGGAGTGACAAAATTTGCGACAGCAGGCCCTTGGATTTCAGGGACAGGGATTTGTCTCGCAGGCGGTAGTTGGACATCACCGTGTACCCCTTGTTTCTCTCCACACGGAATACTGGCATGCTTCGCCCCTCCTTTTGGTGTCTGGACATAAAAAAGCGCCGCAGACTTTTTCAAAATCTGCGGCGCTGGCCGGGACCCAGAAACGGGCGGTGTCTTGCCGACATCGCCCGTTTTCTGTGATGTTGTTCACTTGTCTGCGCCGCCCCGTTTTCCGCTGCCTTAAAAAAACGTTGATTTTACTGGGGCTTTCCATGTTTTCTTATGGCAACGCCCTCAAGAGCCGCTCTCTTTTACACTTATATTTAGTGGACACCACCGCTTTACATGCGGCTTTTTAATCACTCCCGCACCCTTGCGCTGTGTGCGCAAATTTAAACGGCAGGTCCTTGAAAGGCAAAAAAATTTTCCAACCCCATCATAGAACGTTGATGGGCTTCGAGAATGCTTCGATAATACTCTTTACCTCTTTCCGTAATGTGATAGTACACGCGCAGGCGGGGCTTTCCTTCCCCGGCCACCTCCCGCTTGTCTAAAACCAGCCCTTTTTCGACCAGGCGATACATGGTTACATAAATGGCTGCTTCGGCCAAGTCCAAATAGCCCTGGCTGCGGCGGTTGATCTCTTGGGTAATCTCATAGACATACATGTCCTTTTCGCCAAGTAGCGATAAGCAAAGTAATTCAGCTGAAACTTTTTTCGTCGTTCCGATATGTGGCATAGCATAACACACTCCTGTAATGTTATGGAAATATGTTACCATATCCTTGTTTAAAAGTAAATAGCTAATAGTTCATTTTGCCTCACATAATCTTATTTTGAATGATTTATAAAATACTCATTGTTTAAAACTACCCGACCTTTGTGCAATTTTTCGAAAAGGAAAAAACCATATAAAAAGGAATACTATCTTACATTTTATATAGTATTCCCTAAACACATTTTGCCCTTTCTAAATAAAGGCTTCAGACCTGCCAAAATTAGCCTGCCGCGTTCTCTATCCCTTTGTTAGGAAGCCAGACTGTAACCGTGGTTCCCTGCTCCTGGCAGCTTTCCAAGGTAATCTCCCCGTGGTGGACCAGGACGGCGTGTTTTACAATGGAAAGCCCCAGCCCGGTGCCTCCCACTGCCCTTGACCGGCTCTTATCCACCCGGTAAAACCGCTGGAAAATGCGCTCTTGCTCCTCGTCCGGAATACCAATACCCGTATCGCTTACTGTTAGGATCACCCTTTCTTCCGCAGCTTGTACCGCTATCTGTACACTGCCCTCTGGGTGGTTGTACTTAATAGCGTTGTCACAAAGATTATAGACAATACTATATAAAAGCTGGGGAATGCCGTACAGGGGGGCGGGTCCTCCCCCTAGCTTCAGAGCAATACCAGCCTGGTCTGCCTGGGGGGCCAGGCTGTGGATGGCCTGGGCCGCTGTCTCATACAAATCTACCCTCCTCCAGTCCATGTCCTTAGCGCCCTCATCCAGATGGGAAAGGCTGATAATATCCTCCACCAGTCCCACCATGCGCTTTGCCTCCCGGTAGATTCGGGCAGTAAAGGGGACTGTGTCCTCTGGCTTCACCATACCGTTTTGCAGCAGCTCCGCATAGCCACAGATGGATTGCAAGGGCGTTTTTAGCTCGTGAGACACATTGGCCGTAAACTCCCGGCGGGCCTGCTCCGCCTGGTCCAGTTCCGCCTGTTTCTGCTCCAGTGCCTCCTTTTGCCGTTTTAGCTGCCTTTGCTGGCTGTGAATACGCCCCAGAAGGGGCTTCAGCTCCTCATAGCGCCCCCCTTCCAGGGGGTGGTCCAGGTCCAGCCGGGTTAGGGGCCGGACAATATGCCTAGAAAGCCGCACCGCAAAGAAAACCGAAAGCCCCACCGCCACCAGGAACACAATGCAGATGGGCTGGGCCATGCCTAAAAGCAGGGTAAGGGCAGAGTGCTGGGCCATAGAAAGCCTTAGCACGCTGCCGTCCTCGAGCCGCTGGGCTGTGTAAAAGGAGCGCTCCATCAGGGTGCTGGAGTACCGCCGGCTGGTTCCATGCCCAGTGGCCAGAGCCTCTTTAATCTCCTCCCGCTCCAGGTGGTTCTCCGTTCCGGCACTGTGACTATCAAATAGAACCTCTCCCTGGGGGGCTATCCAGGTAATCCGGTAGTTTTTTGTCTCAATCCCCCCAAAAAAGTCCTTTCCTTCCCGCTGGGCCCCTTGGGCAGCCAGTTCCAGCTGCATGTCCAGCTGGGCCCGCTGAATATCGGAAAAATACCCGTACAGCACCCCCATAATCAGCACTGTGGAGGCAAGAAACACGACCAGGGCCACAAGACAGATAGAAGAAAAAATCCGTTTGGTCATAGCTCCTCCTCCATTCGGTAGCCAATCCCCCGCACGGTGGCAATGTAATTTCCACAGGGGTCCAGCTTCGTGCGCAGGGTGCCAATATGCACATCTACCGTCCGGGTCTCCCCAGTGTAGTCCATGCCCCAAACCAGCTCCAGCAGCTGATCCCGGGTAAAGACCCTGCCCGGATTTTCCATAAAGACCAGCAGCAGCCGGTACTCTTTTCTGGTCAGGTCCACCCGCCGTCCCTCTACCCGTACCACGCAGGCCCCGGGGTCCAGCTCCAGCCCTCCCAGCCGCAGAACGCCTTTTGCCTCTTCTCCAGAATCCCCCCGGCCAGCACGGCGCAGCACAGCCCGCACCCGAGACACCATCTCCATCATGCCAAATGGCTTGCTCATGTAATCGTCCGCCCCCAGGTCCAGGCCAATGACCCGGTCATACTCTGTGCCCTTGGCGGTTGCCATAATCACGGGAATCTCCTCTGTGGCCGGGTGAGCCCGCAGCTTTTTCAGGATGGAAACCCCGTCCTCCCCAGGCAGCATGATGTCCAGCAGAATCAGCTGGGGCCTTCGCCCCCGCATAGCCTCCCAAAAAGGCTTGCTGTGGGAAAATCCCTCTGCCGTAAACCCGGCCGCTGTCAATGTATAGAGCATCAGGTCCCGAATGCTCTCGTCGTCCTCCACACAAAAAATCATCTTACATCCTCCCTAAAAGTGGCTTTCTCTGCCCAGGGCCTGGCCCTCTCTTTTCTAGTCGTTTTGATCAGAAACGGCCGCTTCCCGCGCCGGAACGCCTCGCTGTATGGCAGTTTGCGGTTTTCTCCTTGAAACTGACCGTTTCTGGTCAAAAATCCGTCATTTCCTCTATTTTCAAACAAGCCCTAGTCCTGGGCGTATTTTTCTTTGTAGCGTATAAATTTATCCCGGAATAGTTGGCTATCGTTTCTGGCGTCCCGCAGCGATGCGTGAATGTTCATATTGTGATGGGCAATATCGATTACACAGCCCGCAATATTGGAACAGTGGTCTGACGCGCGCTCCAAATTGGTGAGAATGTCCGACCACACAAAACCCGCGTCAATGGAACAGGTCCCCTGCTGCAAGCGCCGGATATGGTTGGTCCGCAGCGTCTCTTTTAGGCTGTCGATCACCTGCTCCAGGGGCTCCACACACCCGGCGGCTTCCAGGTCGTTTTCCAGAAAAGCCTGGAGGGCCAGGTCCAAAATCTCTCCCACCGCTGCCGAAAGGGTCTTGTACTCCTTCTTGGCCTCCGCTGTTAGGGCCATGCCCTTGCTTCTGAATTCCTCCGCCGATTCCAGCAGGTTCACCCCGTGGTCCGCAATGCGCTCAAAGTCTCCAATCACTTTCAAAAGTTTTGCCGCCTCCGCACTGTCTCCCGGGCCGATCTGGTGGGCGCTAAGCCGCACCAGGTAGGTACCCAGTATATCCTCATAGCGGTCTGTGCGCTCCTCCTTTTCCCGCACAGACTCCGCCAGGGCCGGCGTATAGGCCTCTAAAGCGGCCAAACCCTCCTTTAGCGCCAAAACAGCCGCGCCAGCCATGTCCCTAGCCACCGCGTGGCAGCGTTCCAGGGCAATCGAAGGGGTGGCGAACAGCCGCTGGTCCAGCTCTGGCTGGGCCTCAGCCACCGGGCTGTCGTGAATTAATCGGCAAACCAGCTTCTCCAGCAGTCCGGTCATGGGCAGCATCAGCAGAGTACACAAAAGGTTGAACACGGAATGGCACACCGCAATGCCCAGCAGAGAGGCGGGCTCTTCCAGTATCATCGGCGAAAAAACAAATTTAATAAGGGAAAACACCCCCAGCCACACTGCCGCGCCAATAACATTAAAAGAAAGGTGCACAAGGGCCGCGCGCTTGGCGTTTTTATTGGCCCCCACAGAGGAGAGCATGGCTGTAACACAGGTGCCGATATTCTGCCCCATAATAATGGGGGCCGCCGCCCCATAGGACACCTGCCCTGTGGCCGCCAGGGCCTGTAGGATGCCCACCGAGGCCGAGCTGGACTGAATCACGGCCGTGAGCACCGCCCCGGCCAGCATACCCAGCAAAGGGTTTTGGAACAGCAAAAACAGGTTCTGGAACCCAGGCTCCTGGCCCAGGCCGGCCACTGCCCCGGACATGGTTTCCATGCCAAACATCAGCGTGGCAAATCCCAGCAGAATAGCGCCGGTCTCCTTTTTCTTGGGAGACTTGCAAAACATATAAAAAATCGTGCCGAGCAGGGCCAACACCGGCGTAAAAGACGAGGGCTTCAGCAGCTTTACAAAAAAATTACTGCTCTCAATGCCCGCCAGGCTGAGGACCCAGGCTGTTACCGTGGTGCCAATATTCGCGCCCATAATCACGTGAATGGCCTGCCGCAGACTCATAAAGCCGGAGTTCACAAACCCCACCACCATCACCGTGGCGGCGGAAGAGCTTTGTATCACCGCGGTCACCCCCAGGCCTGTAAGCAGGCCTGCCAGTTTGCCAGTGGTGAGCCTGGCCAAAATCTCCCGCAGCCTCTCTCCCGCCTGGCGCTCTAGGGCCTGCCCCATCACATTCATGCCGAACAGGAACAGGCTAAGCCCCCCTATGAGGGTTAATAGATCAAAAATATCCATCCTCCATACACCCCTTACTTAAATTAATTCCATGAAAAGGATAGCAGACAGAGGTCAAATCTGTTACCGGCCTTTTGTAAAATTCCTGTAAAGCCGGGTCTTTCCCCTTCAAACCCCGCCCTTTTTATTTTCCAACCAATCCCCGCCCTCTATGCAAAAAATCCCCTCATTTCTTATGGCCGGGGCTTGTTTGAACATAAAGGAAATGACGGATCCTGGATTTTTAGGAGCGGAGCGGTTCAAGAAAAAGCCGCGGGCCAACTTGAAGATTGGAAAGGATTTTTGCCCCGGAGGATGGCCTCCGGTGGTCAAAAAAGGCGGCGTTTTTGATTGGTCAAAACAGCCATGGAGTCTGTTTGAAAGCCTCAAAAAAACCGTCTTTTCTCCGGCCTTAAAAAAGATTCTAGGTAAAAGGGCGGCTGGCATGGCAAGTTCTCCCTTTATGCAGTTTTTCGGGGCTCATGCCAGAGAATTGTGACAAAATTGTTAAATGTCAAAAAATTCTAAAATCCCTATTGACTTTTACTGACCATAAGGATACAATAGGTTTAGCACTTGAGAAACGAGAGTGCTAACACCCTTTAGGAACCAAAGTGCCAGTGCGCAAAAGAGACGCGGGCGCTAAGCGCCCTGTGGGGGGAACGCGTACAAACCAAACCTGTTATCTCTATTTTTTACCGGTCCATCCGGTTTGCCGGCCCCGGCGGCGAAAAATCTCCGGGGAGAAAGGTAAGGCCCCAGTAAAAATTCATGGGCCAAGGTGTTTTTTATGAAAATAAAGCCCCTTCTGGACAGGGTCCTCATCAAAGCGGAGGAAGCGGAAGAGACCACAAAAAGCGGTATTGTGCTGGCTGCCAAGAGCCAGGAAAAGCCCCAGATTGCCCGGGTAGTGGCCGTGGGCCCCGGCGGCGAGGTGGACGGCAAGGAGATTAAGATGTACCTGAAAGAAGGCGACCGGGTCATCTCTGCCAAGTACAGCGGCACGGAAGTGAAGGTGGACGGCGAGGAGTACACCATCGTAAAGCAGAGCGACATTCTAGCTGTGGTGGAGTAAATTTTTGTCCTATAGAGCGGCTGCCGCTGAAAAAAAGCCTTTAAGCCCCAATGTCCCACCCAGCTTTCGGCTCGTCCACGGGTCTAACGGGACGAACCGGCAAAAACCGGAGTAAAAGTTTTGTCAACTTTTTCAAAAGTTGCGGGGTGCGGGGCAGAGCCCCGTGACCTTAACACAAGAAAGGAAGATTTGTCATGGCTAAAAAAATTGTCTACGGAGAAGAGGCCCGCAAGGCCCTTTTGAATGGTGTAAACCAGCTGGCTGACACCGTGAAGATCACTCTGGGGCCCAAGGGCCGCAACGTGGTGCTGGATAAAAAGTTCGGCGCTCCTCTCATCACCAATGATGGTGTGACCATTGCTAAGGAAATCGAGCTGGAGGATGCCTATGAGAATATGGGGGCCCAGCTGGTAAAAGAAGTGGCCACCAAGACCAACGACGTGGCCGGCGACGGTACCACCACAGCCACCCTGCTGGCCCAGGCCCTGGTACGCGAGGGCATGAAGAACGTCACCGCCGGGGCCAACCCCATGGTGCTGCGCAAGGGTGTGCAGAAAGCCACCGAGGCCGCTGTGGACGCCATTGTGAAGAACAGCCAGAAGGTTAGCGGCACCAAAGACATCGCCCGGGTAGCCGCTGTCTCTTCCAGCAGCGACGAGATCGGCCAGTTGATTGCCGACGCCATGGAGAAGGTCACCTCCGACGGTGTCATTACCGTAGAGGAGAGCAAGACTGCCGAGACCTACAGCGAAGTGGTAGAGGGCATGATGTTTGACCGCGGCTACATCACCCCCTACATGGCCACTGACACTGACAAGATGGTGGCCGATCTGGACGACCCCTATATCTTGATTACGGATAAGAAGATTTCTAATATTCAGGAGATCTTGCCCCTGCTGGAGCAGATTGTCCAGGGCGGCAAAAAGCTGCTGATTATTGCCGAGGACGTAGAGGGCGAAGCTCTGACCACCCTGATTCTCAACCGCCTGCGGGGCACCTTTACCTGCGTGGCTGTAAAGGCTCCGGGCTTTGGCGACCGCCGCAAGGAGATGCTTACCGACATCGCCACCCTTACTGGCGGCCAGGTGATCTCCGAAGAGGTGGGGCTGGAGCTGAAAGACGCTACACTCGACCAGCTGGGCCATGCCCGCCAGGTGAAGGTGGACAAGGAAAACACCATCATTGTGGACGGCGCGGGAGACAGTGCGGCTATCAAGGGCCGCGTCAACCAAATTCGCGCTCAAATCGAGACCACTACCAGCGACTTTGACCGGGAGAAGCTGCAAGAGCGCCTGGCTAAGCTGGCCGGCGGCGTGGCGGTTATTAAGGTGGGCGCTGCCACTGAGATTGAGATGAAAGAAAAGAAACTGCGCATTGAAGACGCCTTGGCTGCCACTAAGGCCGCTGTGGAAGAGGGCATTGTGGCCGGCGGCGGCACCGCCCTCATCGACGCTATCCCTGCTGTGCAGGAGTACGTGAACACCACCGAGGGTGACGAGAAAACCGGCGCTGCCATTGTGCTGAAGGCCCTGGAGGAGCCCGTGCGCCAAATTGCCGCCAATGCCGGTATTGAGGGCTCTGTTATTGTAGAGCAGCTGAAGCGCGACCATAAGGTAGGCCAGGGCTACAATGCTCTGACCGGGGAGTTCCAGGATATGATCCAGGCGGGCATTGTGGATCCCACCAAGGTAACCCGCTCCGCCCTACAGAACGCCTCCTCTGTGGCAGCCACTATCCTTACCACCGAGTCCTTAGTCGCGGACATTAAGGAGCCCACGCCTCCTGCGGCTCCGGCCCCGGACATGGGCGGGATGTACTGATAGAGTCCGCAAACCCGCATAAACACTGGGGCTTTGACAGGCTGGAAGGTTGATTTAAGCCAAACTTAAGCCAATTTGACAGCGACTTTGAATGTATAACTGAAAGCCAGCACTCACTTGATAGGTGGGCGCTGGCTTTTTTGCTTTTTTGATAGGATATAATTGAGAATTGATTTCCCCGCACGATCTTTCACGGTCTATGCGGTTTTTCTGTTTTTACCCCCAATCCGCAAAATGTCAACCTAAATCGCCCAAATGCAAACAGAAAAATGATACTTTATTATATGTGCATGGAGAGATGCACATGGTAAGGTTATCAGACCGCCTCAAACAGTTGCGGCAAGAAAAGCACCTGAGACAGGATCAAGTTGCAGCATTGGTCAACGTTACAAAATCTGCTGTATCATCGTGGGAAAATGATATGCGCCAGCCGCCGTACAGTACCTGTTACGCCCACTCCTACACCTACTCCAGAATCACCAACGCCTATACTTATTTGCGGGGACGCAAAAATAGATACGTCACATAACTTTGTTTTGCATGGGTATGGAGATGGGAAACTGCATGAAAGCGATCCACTTACAAGGGCGCAGCTTGCAACGATTATTTATCGCCTGCTGGATGATGAATCTATAGCCAAGTATAGGGGCGGGGTATCTGTTTTTAAAGAGGTTCTCGTTAATGCTTGGTACACGGAATATGTCACCTCAATTAATCATGCTGGAATTGTATGCGGCATAGGCAGCGGTAAGTATTCCCCCAACAGTAATGTGACCTGGGCGCAGATCATAACAGTGCTTATACGCTTCGTGGAACCGCAGGAGTATAGTCTGCAGCACATCCGCTATAGTGGTTGGGCTGATCAGGCCATACAGACCGCTGTAGCGTTGGGGTGGATTGAGGATAACGCAGAATTCCAACCCCATGCGGCGATTAGCCGTGGGGACTTGGTGAAGCTTGAATGGGATAGTAGCGCGATACAGATAGAGAAACAGGCAATGCCCACATGGGAAATTGCCTGAACAATGGATATGTTTTAACTATTCGCAAATGAATAATTTCTTACAGGTATATTGCATTTGAAGAAATTGTCAGCAAATTCATAATCTTCTGTGTAGTCTGCTATTTTAGCAAGTATATAACCTAATGCTGTTTCTGTTATTTCAAGTTCCCATGCTGTTGCGGATAAATCAGGTATTTCAAATGAACACATATTTCCTTCTTCAAATTCAGATTTGGTAGGGAAATTTCCTTGAATTGTGGTACATTCACTCAAACGCGATATAATTCCAATAAGTGCTTGATCCCCATCAATGAACAATAATCCAGATTTAAGAAACCGCATTCTTACAGCTGGATTATCACTTGTCTTTTCTATTCCCCATAAAACGGTACAGACATTTCCATAAGCTGTCCAAAAATCTATACCATATGATTCCTTGTACCCATCTGGATAAGTTTCACTGTATTCCTCAAGGCTTCTCGCAAGAGAGTCATACATCATACCCGCATTTAATTTTACACCTTGCAAATAACTCGTGTTTTTGAATTGCTCAACAGTTTCAGTATCCAGCAGTAAACCGTTATGGCTGTACATTGCAAATCCGAGTGATGAATTTATATTTAAATTATCAACCGAAAGCGATGAAGCGTCCATAAAAGCAGAATATGTCTCTGATACATCGCTTTGAGAGCTTTCGTTTGGGGTAGAATCTTTCTGCTCATTTGAATTTACAGCAAGTTGGGCATCAACTATGTTGAATTCTGTAACTGTGTCCCATCCGCTATCCGTAAATGCGCGACCGCTCATTGTGATAGTAGAAGGAGTCAAGGTTGGTAGCGAAGAATCATCATCGACAGACAATTTCAATTCGCCTCTTGAATGTGCTGCTATAGACTCATTCCATCCAACATTGACATTTTCTCTATCTAAAGACAGGGATGAGGCCATTATCGCTAACCCTTGATCATATTTGTTATCAATATAGAAAACGATATCTTCATCACCGTATTCATCCCTTTGGCATCGGCGATAATAGATAGTTAAGAACTCATCATCATATATCTGTATATCTGGAGTAGGTTCCTTTTCTGATGAAGGAGAGGGAGTCAACTCTATTACCTGTGAATTTTTCTCCCATTCCTGCTGCTGATTTCGTGGATTCTTGTTCTCTTGCGTTAATCGACTCACTTCATCTTGTAATGCTGAAATCGTACTATCTTGTAAATCAGTGCTACTGCCTGACGATATTGTTCCACACCCCCACAACTGTACCAGTAACGCCAACACCAAAACAATTGAAACAACCCTTTTCATTATCTTGTGCCTCCTTGAGATTAGGGCTTGTTTGAAAAATCGAAAACGTCGTCTTTTTTGCCATATGAGGCCACTTTCTACGTCGAAAATCCTCGTCAATCGCCAGAGTGACGTAGTTAGCGCAGCTAACTACAGCGGTTCTTCTCCTTGAAACTGTCCCCTTCTGGCCAAAAATTCGTCATTTCCTCTATTTTCAAACAAGCCCTAGTAGTCCCATTATACTACGCCAGATTCGATTTATAAACCTTTGTAGTATATCTTGAATACAAATTTGTGGGCTATAATACTAATAGACTACAGAGATAGCGTGGGTGAGGGTATGGCAAACAGTGATAAATTTATTGTACGCTCTAAAAAGGTGTACGGCGAAAATACGGTAGTGTCGTGCCGTATGCCGGTAGAATTGGTAAAAAAGCTTGACGCAATCGGCAATCAGACAGGCAGAACAAGAAATGAGCTGATTTTGCGCTGTGTGGAGTTTGCGTTAGAGAAGTTGGAGATAGTAGACGAATAGAAATAGCTGATCTGCCAAATTGACAGGTCAGCTATTTCCGTTTAAAAATTTCACCTGTATGTTGAGCGGGTGTACTATAGCCCCATCCAAAAATGGAAATCCCCCAAATTTGTAAAGTACCCCCGCCTCTTTCCCTCCAAGCAAGAGCAGAGTGAGCTATTACGGCCCTGTATTGTTTCAATAGGGTATACCCATATGACACATCGATAGGGCGCTAAAAACTATGTCATACAAATTACCTATTGCGTTTTGAAATGTTTAAATTTTCATATACCCTATTGAGACGCTCTTGGCTTTATGGTATACTTATCCTATCAAATCAAGGGAGTTGCAAGCAATGTTGCTAGGTAGTGTTCACATAAGGGGCAAAGTATGATACAATAGGACTATGGAACTGAATAGAGAACAGTATGAAAAAATCCAAGAATGTTTTCCCAAGCAAAGGAAACCAGCGAAAATCAGCAACCTGGAAGTATTGAACGCAGTGCTGTACATCGTAGAGAACGGGTGCAAGTGGAGGAGGCTGCCCAAAGAATACGGGGATTGGCATGTGATCTATGTCCGGGTAAACCGCTGGGCAAAAAAAGGTGTACTGCAAAAGGCGTTTTTGCACTTACAGCAACTAGGGATCATTCAAATCCAAGTAAACATAGTGAGCCTGGATTCCACTTGTATCAAAGTACATCCAGACGGAATGGGCGCTTTGAAAAAAGCGGACCACAGTCCATCGGGCGGACACGCGGGGGATGGAACACCATCATATGGTTGCCGCATCTGACCGGGATGGGGTAATGTTTGCGTTGTCCGCAGGAAACTGCGGCGATGCTCCGGAAGGGCGCGCCCTTTTACGGCAGCTTGGGCCAGTTGACCGATCCGTTTATCTTCTAATGGACCGTGCTTATGAAGGAGACGAGACGCGAGCTTTAGCCACTGAGCTGGGCTATATACCTGTAGTCCCTCCGAAAAGTAATCGCAAAAATCCTTGGGACTATGATAAGCTGCTATACAAACAGCGCAATCAAGTGGAAAGGCTTTTTCGACGTCTCAAAAGATTTCGTCGTATTTTCACTCGCTATGATAAACTTGATGTCATCTTTTTGGCCTTTGTCCATTTCGCTCTTATCGTTGATTCCCTTATGTGAACAGGCCCTAGGGTATGTGCGAGTTTCCACAGTAGAGCAGAATGAGGCAAGGTAGATTGAGGCTTTACAGCAGCGCGGGGTTGAAACCGAGAGTCTATACATAGACAAGCAGTCAGGCAAAGACACAAACAGGCCAAAACTGAAGGAATTGCTTGACTATGTACGTAGGGGAGATACCGTAGTAACAGAATCTATCAGCCGTATTGCCCGAAACACAAAAGACTTGCTTTCTATTGTCGAGCAACTACAGGACAAAGGGGTTGAGTTTGTCAGCTTGAAAGAATCCCTTGACACCACCACGCCGCAAGGCAAGTTCATGTTGACTATCTTTGCGGCTATGGCAGAGTTAGAGCGGGAAAGCATATTGCAGCGCCAGCGCGAGGGCATAGCCGTAGCCAAAGCGGCGGGTAAGTACAAAGGCCGCAAGCCTATTGGGTTTGATGAAACCTTGTTCAAATCTACGGTTGCGGACTGGAGAGCGGATAAGATCACGGCAAGAAAAGCAATGGAGATTGTTGGGTTAAAACCTAACACATATTATCGCAGAGTAAAAGAACTTGGACTATAAAGTAAAAGCGGCAGGGCTATAAACCCCGCCGCTTTCTGTCTACTGATACTATGACAGCCTATAGCACTAAATCATTGCTATAGCTTTTGCGTAATCAATAATGCCAATTCCAATTTTAAGTTTCTTGGCTGATTCAATCATCGTTTTCAAGTGTTGTTGCACATCCTCAGAGTACAGAGTCTTTCCACATTCTGAATACGTATATACGTTGCTAATAACTGCGAAGAGCTGCTTGTCTGGCCTGACTGCTATCTTGCCAACGATAAAGCAAGCTTTTGGTATGATGAGCCGCCAGAGGCTGCGGGAGGGTATTTTAGCGACAAAGAAATTGATGAAGATTTGCCAGTAGACCTACAGCACCAGATTTGGGCAAACAACGAAAGCAAGCGGCAATATGACTTTGCTATATTTACGGGGCAAACTGGTGACCGTTACTGTATTGATAACATCACTGACATATAGCCCATGGACGAAAAGACTTTTGTTATAGAGTCCACAGATGGGCATACATACGCAGTACAAGGTTTGGAGGATGACGAGGCCAGACAAGCGGCAGCAATACACTTTGGAGTTACGCTTTGAATAAGGGGAGGGGCTACGGCCTCTCCTTTTTGTTTGTGTACAATTCCAGGTAAAGCGGCAGGGGTAACCTTAAAACGCCGTGTAGCACTTTATATCACGGTCTATTGTGTTGGTTAGTACCCAAATACTATTGTAACAATAAAAGCCGCTACACGCGCTACAAAACCATTTATAGCTATGCAAACAAAAATAGCAGAAGTCAGAAAAAACTTCTGCAAAAACGGTTGACAAAACACACCTTATTTTGATATAATACAAGGCGAACTCAACCGACCGATGTATACACTTTTCCTTATACTTTATTTATGCTTGTATTCTACCACAACTTGAAACGAAAGTCAAGCATTATGTCCAGAATTTTTTGAAAAGTGGGACATAAGCGAAAAGCGGACACACGAAAAAAGTAGCACAAGAAAAGCAAGGGATATTTTCTATAGTTTGGCAAAACTTCCTATTAAGGCGTTTTGATACATCATCATACGAAGGGAGGCGATACTATGAAACACGTTTTGTTTGCTTGCAAGAAAAGCACTACCGATCAAGTTATTAAGCTTGACGATGCTGTGAAAGCTCTTGGTGGGCTTGTTAAAAAGTAAGTACGTCACCGTTGGGGCGGTGGTCAACACCGCCCCTTATCCACAGTGCAAAAAGGAGGAATAATTTGGACAAAATAACGTTCGAAAATTTAACCATTGAGCTGACACGCCGTTGCAATATGAAATGCGGGCATTGCCTACGGGGCGAAGCACAAGAAGTTGACATCGACCGAAAGTATATTGATTCATTACTGGATCAGACAGAACTAATTGGAGGTATGTTTTTTACTGGAGGGGAGCCAACGTTGGCACTTGATACTATGGAATATATAGCCAATGAGTTGTGCAAAAAGGGTATTCCAGTCTTGAATCTTGAAATGTATGTGAATGGGCTTATATTTAGCAAAAGGTTTATTAATATCATCAAAAGATATAAAGAAATCATTGATATATCATGTTCAAAATGTTTGTCAGGCGGTGATAAGTATAAACCGCAAGCAGAAGTAAGCCGTTGCATTGTAGGCATAAGCCTTGACCACTACCATGAATATCATGACTTATGTATGGAGAACTATTCAAAATATAAGGACGCGCTATTAGGATATGCAGATGTTTTGAAGATCATGTGAGGCAATAGCCCAAGCAAATTGGGACGCGCTAAATGTTTGAACGAATACACACTTGATAAATCTGACGTGCTTAAATACCATCCCATGCAGCGGATTGAAGTATTAAGTAAAGACTATGCCCCAGTTTGCTATGCGTATAATACATACCATATGTTCTATGAGGATCAAAAGATTGTATGCTGCAATATTTATGTGAACGCTTTCGGAAAGCTTTCTATAGATTCTGGCGGGGCGCTTGAATATACGTATTGTGATAAATTCCTCAAAATATGCAGTAGCAATGAACTATTTGGCAGCGCATACTTGAATATAACAAAGGTAAGTTCCCGTGCGCACAGTGGAATGAACTTGTAAAGAAAGAATTGCAAGGCAAAGCATCACCACATAATGTGCTGCGTGTAAATTTCAAACCATAAGGTACACAAGATGAACATTCTACAGGCAAAAAAATTGAAGTGGTTAATGTAGTATTGCAGATTGTTTCTGGTAATCCATATGAGGCGATAGCTTTAGAATTTATTAATCAGCTTATTACCACAGGTCAAGGGTGGTGGAGATTATCAAAAAAGGCTGCGGCTAAATCATAGTACGATGGTGATAAACAAAATCGTGTTTTATAAGAGAATATAGATGTTTGCTCAAAAGATTTTCGATGGTATCATTGATATTAAAATAATTTTGTAAACAGTCTCAATTGCTGCTGGTCGCTCAAGACTGCACATTTTAAAACAATAAAATGAAAGAAGAAATTTTATGCTGTACGTAAAACAAAAAATTGGAGATACTGCTATTTGTACAAAACTTAATTATGAAAACGTATTTACAAAATGTCCAGAATACGGAAAAGAAATTCAAATTGATTTAGATGAATTTTATAGCAATATGAATGAAGATGATTATGGCTGTATGCTTAACACTAAGCACTGTTGTAGCAATATATGTTTTTAAAAATATGCAAAGACAAAGTTGAATAAGAAGATATGATTCGTAGAGAAATGAAAACTCTTGCCCGTAGCCCTCCCCTGTCACAATGACACCAGCAGATATATTATTATTGACTAATCAAGGGAGGTGTTTAATGCCACAAAACATTAATGGTAAACATTGCTATATAGATCAGGCCACGGGAGAATATTTTGAATCAGATGGTGGTACTTTCTATTCTAACGAGGATAAAGAAAAGGCGAAACGCGCAAAGGAGGCTCTATACCATAAAGAATTACGCAGAAGTCAGGCAGGGAAACAAGGGGGCTTTGTGTTGATGAAACGAACAAGACTAAATAATAAAATTAGTCCGCAAATACTGGGCAGGCTTGCTTATTTATCGGTTTATTCAGAATATGACACAGGCCGCTTGATGTTAAGTGAAAGAACCATAATGAAATCTGAGGATTTAAAAGGAATTTTAGGAATATCCCAACGCACTGTATATGACTTTCTAAAAGAATGTCAAGAGTCTGCACTTCTCACACTTAAAGAAAATGGGGAAATGATACTCAGCGATTACTTTATTAAGGGTAGAAGCAAATTTCAAAAGCAAATTCGCCTGTATATCGATCCAGTCAAATCGTTGTATCAAAAAATGATCCAGAGCGAACAGAATATTCGCTATTTTGGGTATATAATTCAGCTTGTGCCATATATCAACAAAGAATGGAATGTAATCTGCTGTAACCCAAACGAAAGAAGCCCACATAAATTAGAGCCGATGAATATAGAAGAAATCTGTTCACTTCTCAACTTTAATCCTACGAATAGTGGACGCTTAACACGAGTTCTGAAAAAGATAACCTTTATTGGCTATGATTTGTTTGAGAATGAGCGCCGAGAACAGAAGCTTTGCAACTTTATAAAGGATTCTGAAAGCAATGAATGGAGAATGATTATAAACCCCAATGTTCTTTTCATGGGCACTGATCCAACAAAAATAGAAGGATATTTGCAATTCTTCCCAAACAAGGCTATTGGTATTTCCTAAAACTTCTCAAAATGGGAGTAATCGTCATTTTCTGCACAAAGCAAGGGGATAATCGTCATTTTTTGCAAAGTGAAACAAGCCAAAAGCCCCCTAATTTGGGATTGAAGTAGCCATATTTGCGCCAATGAGTTCTCATATAATAGTAACCTCTCCCCGCAAGGGGACACTCTCGCGCAAGCGACCACACCTAACGCCTATGCAGTATGTCACACATAGTCCGCTTGCTACTCGCAAGCGAAGAGAGTATTGCCTTTTGCAAAGGGCGCAACAGCAATAGAGAATGGCTAAAGCCATTGTTAATTCTATTTTTATTAATGGAGGATGATAATTTGACAAACACTTTTTCTATTCGTAATAAAATGTCTATTACGGTATGTGATACATGTCTTGAAGGCAGCAGATCACTCAAAGGTAAAATAATAAAAGACTTGTCACAGCTAAAAGAAGATTACCTTTTGAAATTGCAAGATGTATTGCAGGACAAGCAAGGCTATATTGCTCAAGCTGTCACAAAAAAGCAAGCGGCAGGAAGGTTTAGCACAGACTACGGCAAGTGGAGGTATGTGTACTCTATTTGTGGTAGACTGATACGAGAACAAGAATAGAAACTTGTTGATATGATATAAGGGACTCAGTGTATAGTCGCCTTACGGCGAGAGTAGGGCAATATTGCAAATATAGTCATAACAATTTTATCAATTACTCCACTTCCCCTCCAGCCAAAAAGCCCGCAAACCCGCATGAATACTGGGGTTTCTGGCATTTCACCTATGCACCAAACAGCCATAATTTATTTATATTTAATTATGGCTTTTAGGTGCATGGGTAAAAGTCTCGGAACCCGCATAAATATTGTCTTTGTCGGGGTTTTGAGTGGGAGGGCAACTGTACTACAAAAATATTTCGCGTGATATATTGGTGCTAATATGTAATATCTGCTGCTATCACCGGTAGTTGCATCGGAATGGTATCGCAAACTATCCCATTTTGGGGAAAGATTACGCTCTTAAACCCGTAAAGTTAGTATGAAAATGTCGTATCGTAAATAGAAAAGACTTGTAAAGTATAACTGCTTTACAACAATCTATATCCCGCCGCTTTGGCTTACAGGATTTCACAAGGGGGTGAAAAACCACCTCACTACCAAAGGTTAAAGGGGGTCACTATTTGGGTGACACCTTCCTAAAAGCGGCGGGTATAAATTGCATGATAACGAAACAGTAACAAGATTAGTATAACAGTATTAAGATAACCAATAGATGAAAAGACCATATGATACTATACAAGATCGCGGTTTATAAATATGGTCGGGGGCTGGCAGTGAAAGGAGTTGATAAATGATAAATGTCCCTATCTGGGAGAAAGCCAATTTAACGCTTGAAGAGGCGGCAGCTTATTCAAATGTTGGGATTAATCGAATCCGCGAAATCAGCAATGATGAAAATTGTTCGTTTGTTCTATTTGTCGGAAATAAGAGGCTCATCAAGCGCAAGCCTTTTGAGAAATATCTGGAACAAGCATATTCAATCTGACATATGGACAAGCGGTCTTTGAAGTGATATAATAGGTACACATTCAAAGTCGCTTTCCCGAAAGGAGGTTTTCATGGGAAAGCGTAAAGATAGCAAGGGCAGAGTCTTAAAGACTGGCGAATGGCAGAGGTCAAACGGTACATATGATTATCGCTATACCGATGCGAAAGGAAAGCGGCGGGATTTCTACGCAAAAACGCTTGATGAATTGCGCCAGAAAGAAATTCAAATTCATAAAGATAAACTGGATGGGATAGATAGCGCTGCTGGCGATATAACGGTAATTGAGTTGGTTGAAAAGTATATGAATCTGCGGCGTGACCTTAAGCAAAATTCTATTCGTGCCTATCAAACAGGAATCAACAGAATCAAGGCTATTCCTTTTGGAGAACGCAGAATTAATACTGTCAAGAAATCCGATGCTATAGCCTATCTAATCTCTTTTCATGACAAAGGGCTTAAACAAAACACAGTAGGTATTATTCACAATCTTCTTAGGCCAGCGTTTGAAATGGCTGTAGAAGATGGCGCAATCCGAAAAAACCCCTTTAAGTTTACATTGTCTGAATATATTCCTGATGATGAAAAGCCCCAAGATTCATTAACAAAGACTCATCAAAAGCTGTATTTGTCCTTTATCCAAGAGTATGGGAATGGTAATTACTATGATGATATCCTAATACTTTTGAACACAGGATTAAGGGTATCGGAGCTATATGGACTTACAAAAGCCGATATTGATCTTAATAAACGATATATCCGCATTGACAAGCAACTTTGCAGGACAGCAGATAAGCTGTATTTTATTACTGATCCAAAGGCAAAGAACGGTTTTAGGACTATTCCCCTCACCGATGAGGCTTGTTGGGCTTTCCAGAGAGTACTTGAAAATCGTCCACGCCCGAAAGTAGAAAAGATTGTTGACGGTTACTGCGGTTTCCTGTTTCTTGATAAGGGTGGTAAGCCTAAAGTCGGGATGCACCTTCAAAACTATATGCACCAAATGCAGAAAAAATTTGTCGGTCAGTATGGAAAGATTATGCCGAGCGTTACCCCTCATGTTTTGCGGCATACATTTTGTACCAATATGGCAATGGCGGGAATTGACGCTAAATCCTTACAAACAATTATGGGACACTCCAACATAAGTGTGACATACGATGTCTATACTCATGTGGACTATGAAACAGTCGAAAGGGCTTTTTTCTAGGCTGCTGCAAGCTTGTGAAACGCTCCCAGCTTAAGCTAAAACTTAAGCCAATTGCTTGTAGAAAGGCGTAGATTTACATAGACGTGATATTTTTCAAAGCGTGAATTTTAGTGCAAATAGCACAGCTTTCAACTCGAACTCACGGATTTAACACAATATCTTTGTGAAATTTGTGGTATTTCTGTATATCCGTTCCGAAGGGTGGGATGTACTAAAGACTGGAAGCCACTAGGCAAATATAAAGGCCTCGGGTAAGCCAGGCCAGACGGTACGTTTCATGGTTCGCAGAAAGCCAGCACACACCTATGTGGTGAGCGCTGGCTTTTTTGTCGTTTTGATAGGATAGAATTGAGAACCTATTTTCCCGTACGGTCTTTCATGGTCGTGCGGTTTTTATCTATGGGGATGGGAAGTTGCGTGAGCATGATCCTTTTACACGAGCGCAGCCTGCTGCAAGTGTACCGAGTTCGGCACAAACTGAAGTTATACCGAGAAAAACAATATACCAAGTTAGCGGAGGGAAGGCAGCGAAAGGAACTAAGCCCCGCAACCGAAACAGCAGGGGGCCTAGGAACTCAAAAAGACGGTACCGCCTCATCTGAAATTGCTTCCTTCCAATCGTAAACATTTGGAATTCCGGGACTTTTTCACTTCACAAAAAACCAAAGAACCGCGCCAACCGCGCGGTTCTTTGCCCAAATATCTTTTGGGTTTTCTTAGGATGGTCGAAGTGCGGAGACTCGAACTCCGTGCCTCTTGGTCCCAAACCAAGCGCTCTACCGGGTGAGCTACACCTCGCCAAACAAACTTCTATATTATTATAGCGGAAAAGTGGCGAGGTGTCAACAGGGATTTTGCGGCGGACTTATTTTAGCTCCAAGGCCGCCGGATGTTCTTGGGTATAGGGCTCCCAGCGGGGCAGGCCGGGGCCGTTGGGGTCGCCGGTTTTTACGAAGTTCGCCCAGTAGGCTGAAACCTCCCCGGCCAGCTGGTGGTCCCGGTCCTCCCAGGGCCGCCAGCAGCGGTCTTGGGTCTGGAACACATACCATAGCTCCGCCGAATGGAAAGCCCCGGCATGGTCTCCGGGCAACTTCCGGTCAAAAAAGTATAAGTACGCTGGCCGCCGCCCCAGCTCCAGTTGGTTTTGGCACCAGCGGGCCCCGCTCTCCTGCAAAAGGGAGCTGCCGCCGATGTCATCCCCCAGGGAGCCGATCATGTAGGCAATGTCGTGAACCTGCCCGCTCTCGGCCAGGGCGTCGGTGGAGCCAGGCAGCAGCCAGCCGTCTTGATGGGGCGTCCAGCGCAGCTGTTCCCCAGCGACGGCATAGGCTCCTTCCATCAAGGCCTGGGCAGGAACCTGCCGCAGCTCCTGGATGCTGGAAACCCCCAGATGCTCCATCAGCTGCCGGCCCGCGGTCCAGGCATGCTCTTTAGTAGGAGTCTCGTGCAGGGCCCGCAGCCCCCCGCCGCTTTGCAGAATGGCCCCCTGGACCATGCCCTTGGCCAGGGGAGAGGAGATGAGGGCCTGCACGCTCATACACCCGGCGGACTGCCCGGCCAGGGTGATTTTTTCCGGGTCGCCGCCAAAGGCCGCAATGTTTGCCCGCACCCAGTCCAGGGCAAAAAGCTGGTCCAGAATACCGTAGTTGCCGGATACACCCTCCGGGTTCTCCGCTTCCAGATCCGGGTGGGCAAAAAACCCGAAAGCGTTGACCCGGTAGTTGATGGTGACCAGCACCACTCCCTTTTGGGCAAAGCCCTCTCCGTCAAACTCCTTCTCGCTGCCGCAGCCGTGCATAAAGGCCCCGCCGTGGATCCAGAAGAGCACCGGCAGGCGGCTTTCGGGTCCGGCGTCCGCTGGGGTCCAGATGTTTAGGGTCAGGCAGTCCTCGCCGCAGGGGGGCACCAGCTGGTCGTAGAATTCCTTTCCGTAAAAGTCCATACCCGCCAGGTCCGCCTGGGGACAACGGGGACCAAATTCCTTACAGGGCAGAACTCCCTGCCAGGGCGCGTGAGTCTGCGGCCGGCAAAAGCGCAACGGGCCCACCGGAGGCTGGGCATAAGGCAGGCCCCGGAAAATGAGGGTTTTGCCATCTTGTGACAAAAGCCCCTCTACGGCCCCC
The DNA here is from genome assembly GCF_034334985.1 of Acutalibacter intestini. Lineage (NCBI taxonomy): Bacteria > Bacillati > Bacillota > Clostridia > Eubacteriales > Acutalibacteraceae > Acutalibacter > Acutalibacter intestini. Next base: position 39,785 of record NZ_JAWXXL010000003.1, read on the forward strand.
TGCCGGGTTTGGATCATGGTTTGCATCATGGCGTTTCCTCCTTATTCAAAGGGAATATTCTCACGTTAGAGCCTGCTGTATGAAGGAGGCTCTAATAGTCAAAGCTCTGTCCACCTATACCGAACTTTTGTTGTGGGCGTTTTTCCAGCAAAGGGCCGGCGTATCTCAATGAGATTCAGCATGGCGCCCCCCGGGGACAGAGAAAGGCGATCATCTTGGACTTGGTGGGGTGGACATAATTATAGGCCGTCCCCTCTCCATAGGGCCTGGTCAGATCTTCCGTCTAGGCAAATAGCCCGGTGGCAATGTCCCGCGGCAGGGTCGAGGGCTTGAGTGCCACCCGAAAGGCAGCGGCTAAACCAGCGGCTTGGGGCGCGGTTTTCTCTGATAAGAGAGATGATGCTCATGGGGTGGCGGCCCCCACGCAGTCCACGATGTACTCCCGGACCACCCGCTTGTAATTTTCCGGACGGTAGTCCATTTTGTCGATAAAGGCCAGCATTTCCTTCCGGCTGACCCACTGGGCCCCCAGGACCTCGTCCTTTTGCAGGGTCAGGGCGTGTTCGTCCAGATCGGCCTGGACAAAATAGACGTCCGTCAGCATCTGGTCCGCGTGTTCGTGCCAGCGGTAAATTTTTATAACAGCCTCTGGAAGCAGCTCTACCCCCAGTTCCTCTTTGACTTCCCGCAGGACGCAGTCGAAGCTGGTCTCTCCTGAAAGGGCGTGGCCCATGGTGGTCTCCCACTGGCCGGGGAGGAAGCGCTTGTTTTCCGCCCGTTTTTGTAACAAAAAGCGCCCCTGACTGTCGTAGATGTACACGTGCATTCCCAGGGTATAGCTCTGGCCCTTGTCCCCGCCCCGTTCTATGGTCTGGCCGGTGGGCCTGCCATCTTTTGTGAAAAGGTCCATCATCTCCGGGGCCTCCGGGGCGTCGGGGCCTTCCAGGGGAATGGGTTCCAGCAGGCTGGGGCGTTCTTCCTTCTTCTCGCTGGCCTGTGGGGGAGGCAGCTCGTTTTCCTTGAGCCGGGGAATAAACCGGGGGGCGAACTTCCCGGTGCCCCGGCCCATAATGTAGACCATGCCAATGAGGGAAAAGATCGCCGCGCCCACAAAGTTCACCAAAAGGTCCTTCATGGTGTCGTTTAGGCCAATATCCAGGTAGCCGGGCCACTCCTGCCCGTTTACCACCACGCTTTCGATGGGGATGTGCACCGGGGCGTTTTTGCCCTCCGGGTTTAAACTGACGGTGTTTACCACCTGCACCCAGGTGTCTTTTTGCATATCCATATTAAAGAAAGTGTCCATGCTGTACTCAAAGAACTCCCACAGCACACCGATGGTCATGGAAAAGCAGAAAGCCACCACTGCCACAAACACTGGAGACAGCCGTACCTTAAAGCGGCGGGAGCGGTTGAGAATATCCACCATGGCAATGCCGATGGCGGCCATAAGAAAGCCGTTGATGGTATGCAGCATGGTGTCCCAGAAGGGGTAGGTCAGGTAGTACTCTTGTATCTCACCCAGAATTTCCGCCGAGAAGATGAACAGCAGGATCATGACCTCCAGGGTGTTGGGCACGTCGATATGCAGGCGGCGCTCCACAAAGCTGGGGATGAGGAACAGGATGAGGGTAAGGCCGCAAAGAAACACGTCATAGTACTCTCGGTTCAGCAGCTGAAGGACCATGATCGCCACCACCAGAACCCGCAGCACCACATATGCGGTGAAGAGGGCTGGGTGCGCCTTAATCTCTTTTTTAGCGCTTTGCAGGTCCTGGCTCCGGCGCTGGCGGCGCTCTTCGGAAGTAAGTCTGGCTTTTTTCCTTTTTGACATAGGTGGTTTCCTCCTAAAGGTAAAAGAAATGTAAGGGATAGGGTGGGGAATCTGTAAAGAGAATTCGGTATGCTGCTCTTACAGGAATGGGGCGCCATATTATAAAAACAGGAGAAGTTTTTTATGTTTGTAAAGATATTTTCAGCTCTGCTTGCGGTGTTTCTGCTCCTCGCTGGTTGTTCCGCGCCGTCCACCCAGAAAACACATCTCTTTACCACAGTCGTTACCTACAGCGGAGAGAATGAGAGCGACGAAAAGTATTTAGAAATTGCCCAGCGCAGCCAAGCGCTCTTTAGCCTGTTGGAAGAGAAGGCGGGGGCTTTTGTGCTGGACGCGTACAACTATCAGGCACTGGATGAGGAGGGTACCCCCCTTTACACGGCCAACACGCTGGAGGGCCCCCCGGAAACCGCGCCCAACGGCTGCCGGCTTACAATTAGTAAAAACTATTTTTCCCTGAACCCCATCGAAACGGCGGATGGGAAGGAACTGACAGAGCAATTTGTCTATGATGACAGGACAATGAACCTCTTGGTTCCGGAAAAATTGCGGGGACAGGAACAGGAAATTATGAACAACTACCGGGATTGGTTCTATTTTGAGAAGGTCACAGCGGAGAACAGCTACAATGAAATGGCCGGCCGGGAAGAGCGCCTGAACCTGACAGAAGCGGACCTGGACATTCATATTATTTATGTGAAAGATGGACAACGCTACCCAATGCTGCGGGATGACTGCGCGGTGGGAGAGGGCGGATTTATCACGGACCCCATTGTGGAGATTTATACTGGGAATATCCATTGCAATTATGCCCACAGTTTTCTTAGCCAGTGGACTTATTTCCCCCAGGAGGATGCTGGCGAGGCAGAGGCGTTTGCCTTTATTTCCCCTTATGTGCAGCAGTGCGGGGTCAACATCCAGCAGGTGAAAGCGGTGGAACCAAGGGGAGAGTAGCGGCTTCCAGAGAGGCTGTATGCAGCTTTTAATGGTTTTCCGTCCCGGCTGCCAGCGGCGTAGAGCGCTCTCGCTTTTTGTCCCGGCCCATAAGCTCTTTAACAGATTCTGCTGGGGACACCCCGTGGTGCAGGATGGCGTCCACGGCCTCTACAATGGGCATTTCTATATCATAGCGCCGGGAGAGCTCCATGGCGGCGGGCACTGCGTGAATGCCCTCTACCACCATGCCCACCCGCTCCACCGCCTGCCGGGGGCTAAGGCCCTGGCCAATCAGCTGGCCGCAGCGGTTGTTTCGGCTGTGGACGCTGGTGGCTGTAACAATCAGGTCGCCTATGCCCGCCAGGCCTGTAAAGGTCTGTTCGCTGCATCCCATGGCAAAGCCCAGCCGGGTGATCTCCGCCAGACCTCGGGTAATAATGGCGGCCTTGGTGTTGTCCCCGTAGCCAAGGCCCCGGGACATGCCCGCCGCCAGGGCCATAATGTTTTTCAGGGCGCCGCAGAGCTCTACACCCAGCAGGTCCGTATTAGTATAGACCCGCATGCAGGTGTTCATGAACACATCCTGGACCATTTCGGCAACGCGTAGATCGCCGCTGGCCGAAACAATGGTGGTGGGCATGTCCCGGGCCACCTCCTCGGCATGAGTGGGACCAGAAAGGGCCGCCAGCCGGGCGGATTTATGAATTTTGGACAATTCGTCGGCAATGACTTGGGTCATGGTAAGCAGGGTGCCGGCTTCCAGGCCCTTGGCCGCGTCCACCACCAGCTGTTGGTCTGGAAGAAAGGGAGCGGCTTTTTTAGCGGTATCCCGTACAAAGGGAGAGGGCACTGCAAACAGAAGAAGGTCTTGCCCCTGGCAGACCTGCTGAAGCTGGCTGGTAAAGATTATATTTTGGGGGATGGCCACGCCGGGCAGGTTGGGATGGGTGTGAAACAAAGCGAGCTGGCGGACCTCTTCTTTCAGCGCGGACCATAGGGTGACCTGGCTGCCAGTGTTGGCGAGCATCCGGGCCAGGGCCACGCCCCAGGTACCCGCGCCTAATACGCCGATATTGCCCATGACGATTCTCCTTTTTTGGGTTAATACTTCTATTATACTATGAAAGAAGAGGCATTGCAAGCTTTTAAGAGGCTGGGGCGATGCGACCTTTTTCGCAAAAACCCGGAAAATCTTTTAAGGTTTATTCACAGGGGTTTAACAAATCTTCCCCCAAACCAGAGTATAATGAACCCGTACTCAAAAGAAATGGACCGCACCTTTTCTTGAGATACATGTTCTACCCTCCTCAATAATACCCCTCAAGCAAACGGAAAGGGCCGGCGTGCAGCCGGTTCTTTTCGTTTTTGTTTTTAGCTTTCCGGTTTTTGTATAATCTCTTTCCGACCCGGCTAGACTACCGTTGTGAAGAAAATATGAGGTTTAGCCCGCTGCCTATTAGCTGGGCTCTCATTCGGAAAGGGATGTATGATATGAACGGAAAACGCTTTTCAGAAAGTAAAGCCCGGCGAAACGGCTTTTACCTGGCGCTGGCGGTCTGCCTGGTGGCGGTGGGTATCGCGGCCTGGAGCACCTTTGACGCGGTGCAGGGCTACATGAGCAGCGAGCCGGTGCAGTCTGCGGTAAACGATGACCCGGAGGCCCCCAGAAGCCCCGCGCCGGTGGCCAGCCCTTCGCCCGATACCCAAAATAACTGGGCTGCCGCCACCCCGGCTCCTACCACAAGGCCTAACGCGCCCTCTCCCAAGCCCTCCGCTCCTCCGGAGCCCACGCCCACTCCAGCGCCCACTACACAGGAGGAGCCAGAGGAAGAGCAGCCTCCGGTGCCTGCCAACGCGCCTCTTTATGAGATCAGCCAAGAGATGATCTATCCTGTGGGATCGGAGGAAATTTGCAAGGCTTACAGCGCGGGCGCGCCGGTCTATTCCACCACCATGCGGGACTGGCGGGTGCATGCGGGCACCGACCTGACCGCGGAAAGCGGAGAGCAGGTGCTGGCCTGTGCCAATGGCATTGTGAAACAGACCTATACGGACAGCATGCTGGGCAACGTAGTGGTGGTGGAGCATGGGGACTATGATTTTTACTATTGCGGACTGGGTGAGAACTTCCTGGTAGAGCCAGAAGAGGTGGTGTCCGCCGGACAAGCCATTGGCACAGTGACGGCTGTGCCGGCCGAGTCGGCGGACAAGCCCCACCTGCACCTGGAGGTCCGCCGGGATGCCGCCTACCTGGACCCTCGGTCTGTCATTGAGGGGATCAACTAGGGCTGTCCCGAATAAAGGGATAGGACAATAAAAAAAGCCCGCTGCCGGTTTTCCGACAGCGGGTTTTGCGTTCATTTTAGCGACTGGTATTTTTTCTTGGTAGCCATGCCTCCGCGGATATGCCGCTGAGCCTTGTTGACGGCGAGGACGTTCTTCACATCTCGGTAAAGGCCCCGGTTGATATACTTGAGACGTTGAGACACATCTTTATGTATGGTTGTCTGCAATCACTACGGTTTCTTCCAGATCTAAATCGCCTAGAAGCCGCAGGTAGATGTCCACGTTGCCGTCCTTGTCCACCTCGATTTTCTGGATCAGCCGCTTGAGCTGAGCGTTGGTCATGGAGCGCACATCGGTGATGTCCTCGATGGTCTTGAAGGTGTTTTGCAAGATGCTTTCCAACTGGTCGCCTTTGGTGATATTGTAGCCGACGATTTTCAACTCGTTTTCGATGCGCTCGATTTCCTTCTTTGAGCCGCCTATCTTCTCGTTCAGCTCCTCCCGGCTGATAAGGTCATCGGTGTACATATCCATGTACTTCTGGCGGGTCTTTTGGAGCTTAGCAAGTTGGGCGGTCAATTCCTTTTCATACTCCTGGTTATCATCCTTAGCGCGGTAAACCCGCTGGAACTCCTTGACAACATAGGGGATGATATTTTTCTTGGCCATCAGCACCTGGGCGAAGTATTCCTGCAAGGTGCCTATCAATTCGTCCTCGTCCACGGTGACGGCGTTGGGGCAGCTATCCGCGCCTCGCCCGGTGTGGCCGGAGCAGACCCAGCGCACATAGGTGTTTTTGTAGGTGCGCACGGTGCGGTAGAAGGACCAGCCGCACTCCTTGCACTTGATGAGGGTGGAGAACAGGTGCTTGTTGCTCTGGCGCTGGTGGTCGGTGCGGAAAGTCTTGTGGCGGGAGTCCAAGATTTCTTGGGCCTGCTGGAAGGTTTCGGGGGAGATGATTTGCAGTTCGGGCCTGTCCACCACGATCCAGTCATCCTCAGGCTTGTCCGCTCGCTGGCCGGTGAGGAAGTCGGAAACTTCCTGCTTGCCGTTGATGATTTTGCCGGTGTACAGCTCGTTGGTGATGATGCGGCAGATGGCGTTCTGGCTCCAGGAGCAGTTGCGCTTGGTGCGCAGGCCTCGCTCGTTGAGGGTGTTGGCGATTTTCGCCGCGCCCGCCCCTTCCTCAGTGTACATATGGAAGATTTGGCGGACAATGTCAGCCTCTGTTGGGTTAATTGCCAGATTAAAATAGTCCCCAGCGGTCTTATCATAGCCGTAGACGATGTTGGGAACCCGGCCTTTTTCGGCGTTCATCTTCTTGCCGAACTTTACCCGCTTGGAGGTGTTGGCGCTCTCCTCTTGGGCCAGCGCGCCGAAGATAGTTAGCACGAACTCGCTGTTGCCCATACTGGTCATGTTGGCAGTGAGGAACTGGGTCTCGATGCCCAGGGCTTTCAGCCTGCGGACGCTTTGGAGAAGGTCCACAGTGTTCCGGGCAAAGCGGCTGATGTCCTTAACCACAACCATGTCGAACAGATGGTGCTCGGCATCCGCCATCATCCGCAGGAACTCCTTGCGGTTCTTGATCTTTGTGCCGGAAATGCCCTCGTCGGCGTACAAGCGCACAAGCGCGTCGCCGGTGCGCTTGGTGTATTCTGAGAAGAATTCTTTCTGGGCTTCTAGGCTGTTAAGCTGGTCCTCCTTGTCGGTGGAGACGCGGCAGTAGGCAGCGATGTTCATGGGGCACCTCACTAATCAATTTAAAACGTTTTGTTACTACTGAGTTTACCACACTTCTTTCAGGAAAGCAATAAAAATATTGGCGGAGCCGTTTTTTCGGCCCCGCCATATTTAAGAATTTGTTTTGATAATCGAATCTAATTCTTTATGAAGCATGGGAATGTCTACCGATACGGTGTCCCACACGATTTGCATATTGACCCCGGAATAGCCATGTACAATCCGGTTGCGCATGCCGTAAATCTGCTGCCAGGGGATGGTTTTAATCTGCGCCTTTGCCTCGTCGCTCAGAGATTCCTTTGCAAGCTCGCCGATTTGCATCAGGTTGAAGACGGTAGCCTCCAAGCGCATGGCGTCGGATGAAAAATCTTCCAGCGTACGGCAATCGGCACAGTAGCGCATAATGCTTTCGATATGCCGAAGGATTTTTCTCAGCACCGCAAGATCCTTACTGCCCATAAATCGGCACCCCTGTCTGCCGTATCTCTGCATCAATTTGAGAGCCCTCCTCGATTTGTGAAACATCGATAAGGTCAACCGGTACGCTCAGTGTGGATGAAACACCTTCCAACAGGCCAAAGAACGCCAGCCCGCGCAGGCCGCTGTCAACCAGAATGTCCACGTCACTGCGGGGAGTGGCCTGTCCCTTTGCGTAGGAGCCGAACAGCACCGCTCGCCGCACGCCATAACCAGCGAAAACCGGCTGGAGGATATTTTCGATTTCGTGGATGGAATAAACCTTTTGCATAAGGCCGCCCCCTTTCAAGACTATTGTACCGCATTGGCGGAAAAATAGCAAGAGAAAATCACATTGCCCTGGTAATGGTTTCATGTTCCGTTTCTTCCCCGGCCTGAACTTCTTGCGCCGCCTGTTGGACCGCGTTTTCAACCTTTGGGCGGTTCGATTCGAGGAAAACCTTTAGTATGTAGTTGGCCGTTTGGCTGTCGGGGTTGGGATTATGAAAACGGTAATTCAGCTTTTTTTTACTCAAATTGTTTGCCAGGCCTCCTTTGGATTCAGTTTCTCGATGTGAATATATATGAAAAGCGGCCCGGTGATAGCACCGAACCGCTGGGGTAAATTAATTGGAGTTGGATATTATGCCGGCTGTCAGGCCAATGATTGCTTCCAATAGGCGGTCTTTGCCGTCAAGAATTCAGCAAATGCGTTCTCTCCATCGCAGGAAATGCCACTAAGGCATCATCCGCAACCTTTTTCTCCTGCAAGCAGTAGGAAATCACGCCTTTCATGGCACAAATTGATTGGCGGCTCTCCTGGGTAAATTTTACGGTTGCCATTACCGCCCTCCCGCAATGCGCAGGAGCTGTTCGTAGAGCATCCGTTGACCCTGTATGACATCCGAAAAGTCAGCGGAGTGGAACGCTCCCGCATTGATTTTCATGGTGATTTGGTTGATGTTGTTGTCGATTCTTTTCAGCTCAATCAGCAGAGGCTTGATGTTCTCGGCAACGTGAATCTCCGTGCGCAACGATGTTGCAACGAAAAAATCTGTAACGCTGAGTTGAGCCTTCTTTGCTTTCTTTTGAATCATTTCTTTCTCTGTTTTTGTCAGACGAATCGTCAGAGTTTCTGCTCGTTTTCTATTGCCTTTCATACCTTTCTAAAGTGGGTACGGGCTTCTGCCCGGTTCTTTTGTGCGGGGCGGACAGCCACGCGCTCTGCTTGCCCCAGCGGGAGGCCCTTACGGCCCTCCCCTGCCGGGAAATCCGGCCCCTTTGAATCTTGCCGCGAAACGGGGCCAGAATTGCCCCAAAACGCCCTTCTCAGGGCCTGGTGGTGGAGACGTACCCGACTGCCGCCGAAAAACGCCAACACGGGCCTGCTGTGGCCTCACAGGGGCGCAAGGGTCGAAAGTAGCGGCTCACGCTGAATGGGCGTTTTCCCTAGAGGATAACGGGAGTTCAGCATTGTAAGGGTCGCAAGGGACGGTAAATCCGGCACCACTCAAAGTTGCGTCACTTGCGGCACTTACGTCCTTTGCGGAGACAAAGAAGACTTGCACCAGCCGCTGTCCATTACTTTTGCGGCTTTGGAAGAAGACACCCTTTCCCGGCTGAAACCTCATGTCCTGTAGGGTTTCGCCGTCGATGACGGTAAGCTTTTCGATGGGTTTTGGCATACACATCAGTCCTTTCGGTAAAATAGAAACGCTCCCAGCTTGAAAAAGTGGGAGCAGTATTCATATTGCAAACCGGAAAGGACTCTGGTATAATTTGGGCAAGAGGTGACTGCCGTGCCACAGGTCAGGTATAAAATCTACTCACTTTCTGCTAGCGCCCTCATGGCCTATGCTCAGGGAGGTGCGGAGAGCGGCTATGCCTTTACTCTAAATGCTAAAGCAACGGAGAAGTGCAAGGTACTTTCCTCGCTCCATGAGCAACAGGACTGCGCGCTGCTCTTTCAGACTATGTGTGTTCTGCGTGGAGACAACTACCAGCTACCGATGGAGGACACGCTCATCAGCGACCTGTCGGACGTGATTTGCTACGTAGATTCCAGCAATATCTTCGACCGCAGCGCCGCGCAGAACCGTCATGCCGTTCGACAGAAGAAAGCAGAGAGTATGTTCCGGCCAGAGGGCATCGTGCTGGATTTTGGCACTGGACCCTGTCGGTATCTGGCTTTCGAGCGCTCCAACAGCATGAGCTGCAAGGCGCAGCTCTCTTTCGTGCGAGAGGACATTTACGAGCCGCTGCGCCGGAGGATCATGCTGGATATGAAGATTGGTTCTTGCTAGTTGAGCAAACTGTACGCCTATAATGGACGGATGCTCTCCGGCGGAACAAGGTAAGATGGGATTGAAATTGATAAGCCCCATCGGGTGATTGTGATCGACAATGAAGAATCCAGTGTGTGGAACGTGCCGGTCATCACCGTCATTGATAAGTTCATGCCCCTGCTTCCAGCTTTTTGGCGGCAGGGACCGAGTCAAGAAAAAACGAGAACCTTTGATCAATTCAAAACGCTTTTAAAAAAGCATTTTCGCTGGGAATCACAGGTTTTTGAGAGGTATGCATAAATAAAATGAACTGGCATTATATATCAATACGCCAGTTCATTTCTAATTTACACGTACCGGATAGTAATTGGATGTATTGTGCTTACATAGCATTTGCCGCTTGTGAAAATAACATATCACATTATTTAGTAATTCCTGCCACGCTATATGGGAAGGCCATTTCACTCCATAACCCACAATAGAAGTTCTGTTTTGCTATCAGATAGCCTCGGCTTTATCCAAAAAGAAGAGCGCAGAACGGGTGTCCGCCGCGATCCGTTCAGGCACACGGTAGGAACAACCCAGGTCCCAGCCGTGAAACTCCGCCAGGATTGTACACAGTTTATAGCTGGATATTTCCAGCGGCCGCTTGCCATCATATACTTCCCGTGGGATCATATGCGAGGTAAACCCCCTTTTGCCATAAGGCTGGATCAGCAGGATCCGCCCATCCTTGGAGATAAGAAAGCGGATCCGTTCAGGACTGCCCATGGAGCGAAGGGCTTCCACAAAAATATGGACCCGATTCGCTTTCAAATAAAAAGAGATGTATACGCCATTCATTTTGCCGTCTTTTTCTCTTTGGCCTTCCACTGCTCAGGGGCGCTGAAATCAAAGAGGAGCATGATCTTGTTCTCCACTGTCACAACGTGTCCCACGGCCCTGTAGACCCAGCTGGTATCCCAGCCCCATATCTCATAGATTTGTGAGGAGAACCGGACGGATTCCATACGTCTTGGTGCGTACTCTTTAATGTTTTTGCGCCATATGATGCTGTCCTTGTCTTTGACGGTCACCGGGACGGCCAAAAGGCTTTTCTTCTGTGGATGTACCTCCAGGCGGATGCGCTCACAGCAGTTCAGCGCGGTCAGCGCCTGCCTGTTGAAGGTTATCCCCGAACTCCAAATGGTGCAGGACGGCGAAGCACAACTGCTGACACGGGAGAAAAGCTCCCCGCTGACTACTTGAAACCCCTCGATTGAAATCGGCTCTACTTCGGACTGGAATTGATTCATATTCATTTGCTCCCCTCCTAAACGCGGTCCGTGGTAATATATCCATCCGCAAGGTTGATTTTATAGCTGTCTTCATGCCGTTCTGCCGGGATGCCGAAATACTCCCGCCACTCGCCGGGAAGATAGGACTTTCCCCTTTTTCCTCCCACAAACAGTTCAAAGTCGGTCAGCTTGAATAGAAACAGCACTTCCTTTTGATAGACGGCGGGATTCCCCATGATCTTATACCTGTACTCACTGTCCCAGCCCATCAGATCGAATATTTTGGCGGCGAATATCCTGCAAAGCATATCCCGGTTCACAAGCTCCTTATCCCCGCCGCCTTTCGCCCAACGCAGGGCGTCCGGCGTTTCGGGCGGGCAGGGCCGGATGATCAGCCGCTTTTGCTCCGGATGTATCAGCAGCTGTATGTGCGTTACCCCCGGAAACCGTCTGAGACAGGACATATTGAAACGGATGCGCGCCGGCCAGATGGTAAGCGCTGGTTCGCGGGTATGGGAGAACAGTTCCGCTTTTGTGACCTGGAACCCCGCCAGGTCCGGTACGATCTCTTCTTCCCCGTCAGGCATTGTTTTGCAGAATATCTGGTCCAGCTTATCCTGTGCCGCATTTCCAACACCATCCTTCTTTTTGAGTTTGTCCGCCAACGCTTGAAGCTCGCAGCCGGTGGGTGTTCTATATTGCTCGACCCCCGGGGCAGGCACGCTGGGCCTGTCCGCTTGCCACGCTGCGCTTTGCCCCATATAAAAGATGCCGTTCTCGCGGATGTGGTCATAGAACTCATCGCCAAAGCTGTATTCCCAGGCTTCCGGGTATAGCTCAGCGCGCCGCAAGCGGGCTCCGCTGGTTGGAGACAGCGGCACGGCAGACACCGCGTCTTCCAAATTATAAACAATAATCTGCTTGTGCTCCCGCTGCACCCATGTCCCCCGGACCTTATATAAGTAATTCGGGTCCCACTCCATCATGCGAAAGAGAGCCGTGCCAAAATGCTGGCAGCGCAAAATTTTTGCATACAAGGGCATATGCCCATCAGGGCGCCATTTGATGCAGTGTACGGCCCCTTTGTCACAGGGCCGTATGGCGATCTTCCGCTGGGAAGGATGCAGGAGCAGCTGGATATGGCCCACGTCGGAAAACGTCCTCACACAGAACAGGTTGAATATGATCTTGTCTATCCCGATCGTTACCGCCGGCCCCTCATATCGTGCCTGCGTAAACTGGCTCCTGACCACCTGATAGCCTTTGAGGTCGAACAGGGAAAAAGAACTTTTGAGCAGGCGGATCTCCCTGCGCGGCATGCTTACGCTGTTTGACAAGTCATAATACAGCCCGGGGTCGTCATTAATCCAATGGTGGTTAATGGGAACGAAACCGCGAAAGACGCCGTCGTCTATCACATGGAGGGGAGGCATTCCGCCGCGCATACTGTGCTTCCTGTTTTCAAAGAGGGCCTGCGCCATCTCGAATTTTTCCCTTGTAATGATTGCTTCGTGTTGCTCCCTGTAGTAATACTGATCCACGTCCTGGCGGTTCTTTTTGCGCTTGTGGTTAAACAGGTCGGAGGTAAAGGTCTTCCAGGTCAGGATATCGCCACAGTAGCGTTCGTTGGAAAGGATGTAGCCCACCGAACTGTTGCTCCAGCCGGTGTTTCCGGTTTTTGTCCCGCATCCAATATCCGTGAGAAAAGCGGCGATATCTGCCTGGGACCAGCCATACAGGTAAGCGTCGAAAATAAAGCGGACCACATTTGCCTCGGCCTTGTTGACGACCAGCGGGGCATGCTTGATGTAGTGGCCGGCGGTGTCCCGCTGCCTGTCATAACCAAGCAGAGGAGGGGCCAGCAGTTGGCAGTCCTTGAACCGTTGGGACAGGGACCAGATCATGGCTTCCCGCTTTTTGACGGATTCCTCCTGGGCGAAGGAGGCAAGAAAGGTGAGCATAAATTCGGAACTTTCTTCGATGGTATTCAGATTATCCGTTTCAAAAAATACCCCCACCGGCGGATCAAGGTTCTTGAGCCTACGGACCAGAGAGATACAGTCCACCAGGTTCCTGGCAAAGCGGGAGACGCTTTTTGTTACAATCAGGTCATATTCTCCCTTTTCACAGGCGGCGATCATGTCGTTAAACGCCGTGCGGTTCTTCAGCGAGACCCCGGAGATCCCCTCATCGGCGTAAATATGCCGCAAACTCCAGTTGGGCCGCTGGCCTGCCAGCTGGCGGTAGTGGGCCTGCTGAAGCTCAAAGGAAGACAGCTGCGCGTCGTTGTCGGTAGAAACGCGGCAATACGCGCATACACGGAAAAGCCGGTTCCTGAGAGTGGCTTTCGGTTTGGCGGGAATAAAGCGTTTCTCCCAGGTATCGTGATCCGGGGAACAGATGGGTTCAGGCATCGGGTATCCCCTCCTCCTGTAGCTGGCGAAGCTGTAGGTTCTTTTTCGACAGTGCGAAAGCAAGCTTATAGGCCAGGGCTTTTTCCTCTCCGTTCAACGTAAGGGAGTCAAACCCGAGGGAATCCGTGCGTCCCAAAAGATAGTCTGTGCTTACGCCAAACACATCTGCAATCCGCGAAAGCGTGTCCAACGAGGGCTGCCGGATGTTACTTTCGTAGGACGAGATGGTACTCCTGTCTACACCGATTAGGTTGGCCAGCTGGCTTTGGGCTAAATTTTTGGACTGCCGGAGATAACGGAACCGTTCTGGAAAGTCAAAGATCATTGCCTACACCACCTTGCTGATTATAAAGAATTATACCAGCAAACCTGTTACAGTGGGTAGCATCTGTGCGACAGTTTGTAACGTTTGGGCTTTTGGAGCAGCTTTTTGATGAGACTCGGCTTAACGGTAAAAAACCAAAACTCTCTGAATAGAATTGAATAATTGAGCTGAATGTATGGAAGCCGTGCTGTGAAAAGACAACATTACCGCCCCCGCATGATCGACAAGACCCTACAAGAGTATCTAGCCACCTTCGGAGCCGTCTGTGTGGATGGGCAAAAATGGTGCGGCACAACCTGGAATTTATCCTGCCACGACGGTGCGGGGCGCAATGGCAAGCTGCGTATGCGGCCCGCGTCTCTCTACGAATTCGGCGATTCCAGCAGACAGCATTGTTGCCCAAGGGATATTTGAACGCTGTGGTTGGCGACGACATGTACCGCATCGATGGCGTCAAGAGGGACACATCCAAGCTTCTGCGCTCCCTGGCCCGGAACGAGAGGACGCCCCAAGGGTCAGCATCCTGCTACGATGTGTGTGCTGTGCGGATTGGCGAACGCGGCGTACCAGTGGCCGGACGGAGTGCTTGTGGTGCTGGTCACTGCGCTGAAAGACTAGGGGAACAGAAAGAGCCAGTGTACACTCTTGCATCTGTGTACACTGGCCTTTCCACTATTTCACTAGCCATAGCAACCGTTCTGTTTTGTTTCTTCCATATGTACCGTGCTTTTACTTACGCCAAACTGTTTGGCGGCACAACGGACGGTAGCATTATTTTCTACAATGTATTCCCCTAACTTGGTAGCTCGGTCGTCGATTACATTCATCATTGGACACCTCTTTTTGGGGTCCCATTGGGCACCCCACTTTTCGGTAATCCATATATACGCGCGGCGTGGGGAGAGTATGCGGGCGGGTCTATCCTGATGGGCCTGGAAAATATTGCAACATGATGGCATGAAATTTGTTCGAGCCAATCCATACAGGGGCCGGGACCCGCCGGCCTGGGTCACAGGATTACTATAGAAAAAATGAGAGCTTTCCAACGGAAAAGGTTCCCTGGCGGTATCCAGGAAAATTTTCCACTGGAAAGCAGATTCAAGTGCTTCGCGGCGATGGCCTTACTATAGAATGCTTTATAAAGACTAAAGGCAACACCGCACCATTCGCGGCTGGCGCCTTAAGCACCGTCTTGCTTGCAGATTTTCCGTGATAGCGCACAGCTTTCGCTGGTCAATGGTGAGATGGACGGCGCTCAATCTGTACCCTCTCACGAAAAATCTGACTGCGCAATACGGTACTTAGAATTGTGCGGTATTGCCTAAAATAGATGGGTGGCTTGTGTCAGACTTAAAGTGCGCACGCGCACTCCTCACATTCGGGAAGTTCGCCCACAATGGGGGTAGGGTCAATGCCCTGGCGGCGGTAGTAGTCTGAGACAGCGGCTTTAATAGCCTGCTCGGCCAGTACAGAGCAGTGCACCTTCACCGGGGGCAGGCCGTCCAGGGCCTCCATCACCGCTTTGTTGGTCAGCTTCAAGGCCTCGCTGATAGGCTTGCCCTTAATTAGCTCGGTGGCCATGCTGCTGGTTGCAATGGCCGCGCCGCAGCCAAAGGTCATAAAAGATACATCGGTGATGACCTCGCCCTCTACTTTAATATACATGCGCATAATATCACCGCACTTGGGATTGCCCACCTCACCCACGCCGCTAAAGTCCTTCATCTCGCCCACGTTACGGGGATTGGCGAAATGGTCCATTACTTTTTCACTGTATGCCATAGAAAACTATCCTTTCCTAATTGTTCTAGCAGTAAGCTGCCTGTATTTTCGATGCGACTCTAACTCCGGCCGAAACTCCCTGCACCCCTGAACCATCAGATTAATGGCAAGGGTGGGCAAGCTCAAAATCAGAGCCCGCAAAAAGATCTTACGCAGCCTTGCCCAGGCGGCGGGGAACATCCGGCGCTTTTTACATATATTTGTCATAATCTACCTTCTTGGCTTGAATGGCGTCCCACAGGGGGGACATGTTCCGCAGCCGGTCAATAATCTTTGGCAGCGTCTCTAAAATATAGTCCACGTCCTCCATGGTGTTGTAGTCTCCAAAAGAAATGCGTAGAGACCCGTGGGCTACCTCGTGGGGCAGGCCGATGGACAGCAGCACATGGCTGGGATCCAAAGAACCGCTGGTGCAGGCCGAGCCGGAAGAGGCGCTGATGCCCTTCATGTCCAGCATAAGCAGAAGGGACTCCCCCTCCACCCCCTGAAAGCAGAAACTGGCATTGCCAGGCAGGCGGTGCTCCCGGCTGCCGTTTAGGCGGCTGCGCTCAATTTTCAACACCCCATCAATGAGCTTTTCCCGCATGGGGGTTAGCTTGGCAATGCGCTCATTTACTGTGGCGGCGGCGGTCTCCATGGCCTTGGCTAGGCCCACAATTTCCGCCACGTTCTCCGTGCCCCCTCGCCTGGCGCGCTCTTGCGCGCCGCCATCCATAAAGGTGTCCACAGCAAGCCCAGCCCGAATGTACAGGGCGCCGATCCCCTTGGGGGCGTGTATTTTGTGGCCGCTAAGAGAGAGCATGTCAATATTTTGGGCTTTCACATCAATGGGCACATTGCCAATGGCCTGTACCGCGTCGGTGTGGAAGGGGATTCCGTGCTTTTTACAGATTTCGCCAATTTCTGGGATGGGCTGAATGGTGCCAATCTCGTTGTTGGCATACATAATGCTGACCAGGGCCGTTTTTTCTGTCAAGGCGGCCTCCAGCTCGGCGGGGTCTACCAGACCCTCGCGGTGCACAGGCAGGTAGGTAACAGTGAACCCCTGCTTTTCCAGGGCCTGGCAGGTGTGCAGCACCGCATGATGCTCAAAGGCAGAGGTGACAATGTGGTTTTTACCATGTTTTTTCAGCTGGGCCCGGGCGGTTCCTTTAATAGCCCAGTTGTCGCTTTCGGTGCCACAGCTGGTAAAGTAGATTTCATTGGGGTTTGCCCCCAGGCACTTGGCCACTGTAGCCCGGGCCTGCTCCAGGGGCGCCTTGGCCTTTTGTCCAATGGCGTATAGGCTGGAGGGATTTCCATAATTTTCCCGGTAAAAGGGCAGCATGGCCGCCAAAACTTCCTCAGAAACAGCGGTGGTTGCGGCGTTGTCCGCATAGACGTTTCTTACCGCGTTGTCCATATTATTAAGACTTCCTTTCGATTCAGTTGAGGGGTATTTTCCCCCGGCAAGATAAATATATACCAATTTAGTATACTTTGTCAAGAGGAAGAAACAAAGAAGGTGAGGATTTTTTAGGAAAAGGTGGAATAAACTGGAGGAAGAAAGCCGAAACTATTTGGACAAACGGGAGGATAACTTTTTTACCCGGCGGTGGAAGAAAACCGCCAGCCCACCGCTGGCCCCAATGCCCACCCCAAAGGGGACCGCCAGGAAAAAGGCAACAGAGGGCGGCGCGCTGTAGCCGGCGTACTGCCCGCCCCACTGTAAGGCGCAGTAGTTATAGGCCACAGCCGCGCACATCCAACAGGAGAGCAGAACGGTTAGAGCGGCGAAAAGGTTGCGCAGGATTTTGCGGGTTTTCATAGCGGGAGGCCTCCTTTTATTTAAAGAATAGATTTTAGATAAATACGGTTGTAATCCAGCTTTGCCAGGTGCAGGTGGATTGTGCGGTGTTGCCTTAACAATATTATACAGAAAGCGAAGATCCTGATCAAGGCGTTTTGGCCATTGAAAGGAAATTGTAAGGGGTGCGGCGCCTGGGGGCCGGCTTTGGGGAGGTAGCCAAAGGGAAGGACCTTTCCCTGGGGTTGACAGACCTGCCAGGAAATAGTAAAATAAAGTGTATTTATCTCTTTCGTAAAGGTTTAACTTTGGCTGAACGCGGCGGACGCCGCTTTTATTTATAATTTCTATTATTAATGTTTTAGCGTGGCCAAGAGAAGGCCGGAACCGGGGCGCTCCCGGGCTTACAAAATTAAGGAGGAAGATCAGTGGCAGGCAATGAAAAAAAGAATAGCAGGTTTCGCCGGCAGCCCGGCAGGGAGAGGCCCCAGGACCAGGCCCTAAGCGGCGCGGCGGACGCTCCTCGCATTGGGAAAATAGCGGGGCCCAAGACCCCTGTGGAAAAATCGGGAGGAGGGGCCCAGCAGGGGCAAGTCCAGCGCCGGCAGAGAAAGCAAAAGCCAGGGCAAAAGCAAAAATCTCCGGCCCCCAAAAAGCAGCCCCCCCAGGGAGGCAAGCGCCAGGTAATGGGCACAGCGCCCATTACCGCGGCACAGCGGGCCGCCCAGCAGGCCGCCCAGGCGGCCCCCCAGCAAAAACGGGGCAGGGGCCGGCCGAAAAAGTCCCAGAAGCCGTCTATTAAGGTATATTTCTTGGGCGGGCTCAATGAAATCGGCAAAAACTTTACCTTGTACGAGTGCCAGGAGGACATGATTATCGTGGACTGCGGCCTGGCTTTTCCTGATGAGGAGATGCTGGGTGTGGACCTGGTGATACCGGACTTTACCTTTGTGGAAAAGAACCGGGACCGTATCCGGGGGGTGGTGATTACCCACGGCCACGAGGACCACATTGGCGCGGTGCCTTATCTGCTGAAAAAGCTGAACGTGCCTGTGTACGGCACCGCCCTGACCATTGGGCTGATTGAGAGCAAGCTCAAGGAGCACGGCCTCACCTCTTCGGCCCGGCTGAACGTGACTCCCCCGGGGTCCCGTATCCGCCTGGGGTGCATGGAGGTGGAGCTTATCCACGTGAACCATTCCATTGCCGACTCGGTCTCTCTGGCCATCCACAGCCCAGCGGGGGTTATTGTGCACACCGGAGACTTTAAAATCGACTTTACTCCCGCGGAGGGGAAGATGATTGACCTGGCCCGGTTTGCCGAGCTGGGGCGGCAGGGGGTGCTGGCCCTTTTGGCGGACTCTACGAACGCTGAGCGCCCGGGCTATACCCAAACCGAGCAGCGGGTGAACGACTCGCTGGACTCGCTCTTTATGAAAGCCCAGGGCAAGCGCATCATTGTGGCCACCTTTGCTTCCAGCATCAGCCGGGTGCAGATGATTATCAACTGTGCGGTAAAGTATGGCCGAAAGGTGGCTCTTTCGGGCCGCAGCATGGTAAATGTTATGGGCATTGCCGGAGAGCTGGGCTACCTAAACATCCCGGACGGGGTGCTCATAGACCTGAACCTGATCAACCGCTACGAGCCTGGCCAGCTGGTGCTGATTACCACCGGCAGCCAGGGGGAGCCCATGTCCGCCCTAACCCGCATGGCCTTTTCCGACCACCGGCAGGTGGCCATTGGCCCGGGGGACTTTATCATCCTTTCGGCCCGGCCCATTCCCGGCAACGAAAAGACTGTGGGCGCGGTGGTGGACGAGCTGCTGAAGCAGGGATGTACGGTGATCTATGAATCTATGTACGAGGTGCATGTTTCAGGCCACGCCTGCCAGGAGGAGCTGAAGCTGATACAGGGACTGACCAATCCCAAGTTCTTTGTGCCTGTCCACGGCGAACAGAAGCACCTGCAAAAGCACGCGGGGCTCTCTATGGCCATGGGGACGCCTAGGGAGAACATCTTTATTGGCAATATCGGCAACGTGCTGGAGCTGCACGAGGACCACATGCGCCAGCTGGGGGACGTGCCGGCCGGCAGCGTGATGGTAGACGGCCTGGGCGTGGGCGACGTGGGCAGTGTGGTGCTGCGGGACCGCAAGCACCTGGCCGAGGACGGGCTCATCGTGGCGGTGTGTTCCATCGAGGCCTCCACCGGGCACGTGGTGGCCGGGCCGGACATTGTGTCCAGGGGGTTTGTGTACGTGCGGGAGTCGGAGGCCTTGATGGGCGAGGCGAAGAAGCTGGTTTATAACACCCTGGAGGAATGCGCTAACCGCAAGGTGCGGGACTGGAGCGGGGTAAAACAGAACGTAAAGGACGAGCTGTCCAAGTTTTTGTACCGCAAGACCCAGCGCAACCCCATGATACTGCCCATCATCATGGAGGTATAGCGGAAAAGGCGCAGAACGCGCCAGGGACCAAGGGAAAACTTGTAAGGGGTTGGGGGCAAAGCCACCAGGGTCTTGAAAACCGGCGGATCAACCCTGCTATAAAATAGAGACAGAAGGGCCCTGGGCCCACGCCCGTATTGGCAGAGGGGGCTTTGTCTTAGAGATGTAAGGACAGCCCGATAGTTCGCAGCGAGGAAGTGAGGACGTGCGCAGAAAAAAGGTGTGGGTAACGTCGCCGCTAATGTATCTCATGGCGGTGGCGCTGCTGGCTATGGCCATAGCCAGCTACCCCTATAACAGAATTATATTTATTGTGGAGTGCACCGTGGCCGGCCTGTGCGCCCTGGCGGTGGCGGCTTCTGGGCTGATTTACCGGCAGAACGTGGCAACCACTGTGAAAGCGGCGGGCCGGGTCCTCTCTGCCGAAGAGGAGGAGGACCTGCAAGAGTTCGCCCTGCCGGTGGCCGTGGTGGCCCCTGCCGGAGACGTGGTGTGGGCCAACCAGGCCTTTGTGGAGTCTTTGGGCCGGGGGAAGCCTGTGCTGGGGGAGGATGTGCTGAAGTATGTGTACCCCAAGACGTTCCGCCAAGTGATGGAGGAAAAGGGTGCGGCCGTGTCCCACGGGGGCAAAGAGTACACGGTGTATGGGGCCAAGGCCCAGCGGGGATATGTGCTCTATTTTGTGGACGATACCTATTTTAAGTCCATAAGCCGGGAGTACCGGGAGCGCCGGCCGGTGGTGTGCCTGGCGGTGTTTGACAA
Organism: Acutalibacter intestini; assembly: GCF_034334985.1. Taxonomy (NCBI): domain Bacteria; kingdom Bacillati; phylum Bacillota; class Clostridia; order Eubacteriales; family Acutalibacteraceae; genus Acutalibacter; species Acutalibacter intestini. The sequence continues at coordinate 60,118 of NZ_JAWXXL010000003.1, forward strand.
CCAGGAGGAGATGGCCCGGGACGGCCTGGGGGGCGAAGAGTCCCGCATGACGGCCGAGGTGGAGGCTGTGCTGCGGGGCTGGGTGCTGGAGGAGCTGGGCGGATTTATCCGCAAGCTTTCCAATGGCCGCTATCTGCTGGTGACAGACGACGCCCATATTGAAGAGGCCAAGCAGAAGCGCTTTCGGGTTTTGGACCGGGTACGGGAGATAAAAAACAGCAAAAACAATATGAGCGCCACCATATCCATTGGTGTGGGCCGGGGCGCGGCCACTGTGGCCGAAAGTGAGCGCTGGGCCCGCCAGGCCATGGACATGGCCCTGGGCCGGGGCGGCGACCAGGTGGCAGTGATGCAGGGGGGCGATACATACGAGTTTTTCGGCGGCCTTTCCAAGGGCGTGGAAAAGCGGGATAAGGTACGCACCCGGGTGATTGCCGCCACCCTGACCGACCACGTGATGGCCAGCGACCGGGTGTTTATTATGGGCCACGCCAACTCGGACCTGGACAGCGTGGGCTCTGCGGTGGGGATGTGGGCGGCTATCTATAAGGGCCTGGAAAAGCAAGCCAATATTGTGATCAACCGGGGCCAGACCCTGGCGGCCTCTTTGGTGGACATGGTGGAAGAGGCCTATCCCCAGGACCGGGTGTTTATCAGCCCCTTCGAGGCTCTACAGCTGGCTACAGAGCGCTCCCTTTTAATCGTTGTGGACACCCATTCGGTAAATTATGTGGAGAACCGGGAGATTTTGGACCAGGTGCCCCGGGTGGTGGTCATTGACCACCACAGGATGATGGTGAGCCACATTAAAAACGCGCTGATCTTTTATCACGAGCCCTATGCCAGCTCGGCTTCTGAAATGGTGACGGAGCTGGTGCAGTATATCAAATCTTCGGCCCTGGACGGAACAGACGCCCAGGCGCTGCTGGCGGGCATTATGCTGGACACGAAAAACTTTGTCCTGAAAACCGGGGTGCGCACCTTTGAGGCCTCGGCCTACCTGCGGCGGCGGGGGGCAGACACGGTGACAGTGAAAAAGCTCTTTTCCGATACCCTGGACAGCTATAAGCGCAAGGCCCAGCTGGTTTCTGGGGCAGAGCTGTACAAGCGCTGCGCCATAGCCACGACCAGCTGGGAGTTTGACGATATGCGGGTTTCCGCCGCCCAGGCCGCGGATGAACTACTGTCCATTCAGGGAGTTATGGCCTCCTTTGTACTGTATAAGGTGGGAGGAGACGTGAGCGTCTCTGCCCGAAGCTTGGGAGATGTGAACGTGCAGCTGATTCTGGAGGAGTTCGGGGGCGGCGGGCACTTTACGATGGCGGGGGCCCAGCTGAAGAATGTGAGTGTAGGCGAGGCCAGAAGGCGGCTGCTGCGGGCCCTGGACTCCAAGCTGGACCAGACCAAGGCCCAGGACTGATGAAGCAAAAAGGAAAACGGCGCAGCGGCCTTTTTCCATTCACTCCCAAGAAAAGAGGTGGTCGATTGTGCTATGGAATGAATTTGATCCCGCCCCTCGGGCCATTATCAATCCGGAGGACTGCTATGCCCCGGAGCCCGGCTTCCCAGAAATCTGCGTGGGGATATTCTCCCGCCCCATCCTGGAATGGCTGCTGGATGCCTATGGCGGGGAACAGATCAGCTGTTTCCGCTGCTGCCTGGGGGATATTCCTATCTACCAGATTCGTGCCTTTGGCGCCAGCGCGGCGGTGTTTTTGCCCCCGGTGGGCGGGCCCGGGGCGGCGGGCACCCTGGAGGAGAGCATCCCTAAGGGCGGCAGGTACTTTGTGTATTTTGGCGCTGCCGGGGTGCTGGAGAAGGGCGTCTCTCACGGCAAGCTGCTGCTGCCCACCGCCGCGGTGCGGGACGAGGGGCTTTCGTACCACTACCTGCCCCCGGCTGACGAGGTGGAGCTGGCCCCAGAGAACGTCGCCGCCTGCCGCCAGGCCCTGGCCGGCCTGGGCGTCCCCTTTGTGGAGGGAAAGACCTGGACCACAGACGCTTTTTTCCGGGAGACTAGGCAAAAGGCCGCCCGCCGCCGGGAACAGGGCTGTATTTCTGTTGAGATGGAGTGCGCAAGCCTTGCGGCGGTGGCGCGGTTCCGGGGGGTATCCTTCGCTCAGTTTTTCTACGCCACAGACACGGTAGACAGCGAGGGCTGGGACCACGGCATCCTACGGGAAAAAGGCCGGGGCCTGGAGGAAATCTGCTTTCGGGCGGCGGTGGAGACTGGCAAGAACATGGCCGCGCAAGCCGCGCGGGAAAAGGACTGACTCGCTATGTATATTATGTCTCAGGATGGGCGGACTGTGGGAAAGTACCAGCTGCTCACCATAAAGAAAATTTTTGGCGGCAAGAAGGAAGAGCAGTGGGGCCTGTATGGCTACTGCCCTACCGGCAGCGCGGACCGGGCGCTGTTTTCAGAACCCATTATTGCCCAGTACCCCGGCGAGGACCGGGCCCGACAGGAGCTGGAGGCTGTGTTCGCGGCGATAGAGAGCGGGCAGAGTACGTATCGGCTAAAATAAAAAATAATATAGGCTGTTTTGAAAGGAAGAAATTAAAATGAAAGTAATTCTTTTGCAAGACGTAAAGTCCATTGGCAAAAAAGGAGACCTGTGCAATGTTTCCGACGGCTATGCCCGGAACTTTCTGCTGCCCCGAAAACTGGCCAAGGAGGCCAACGCCCAGGCTATGAACGAGTTTAAAAACGCCGAGGCCGCCAAGGAGTACAAGATTAAGAAGGAGACCGAGCAGGCCCAGGAGAACAAAAAGGCCCTGGACGGCCGCCAGGTGAAGATCTACGCCCGGGCGGGCCAGGGTGGCAAGCTCTTCGGCTCGGTGACCTCCAAGGAGCTGGCCGAGGAGATCGGCCGCCAGTACGGCGTTGAGGTGGACAAACGCAAGGTGGTGCTGGACGGGGATATTAAAGCTTTTGGCACCTATTCCTTTGATGTGAAGTTCTATAACGGCATTGTCGCGAATATGAGCGTGGCGGTATGCGAGCAGGCGTAAACGTTTACCCACTTCGCGAGGGCGCGAAAAGCTGTGCGCCCTGTGTTGTGTAGCTGGTAAGGCGAACCAAGGCGCTTCCGAAGGAGGATTAGGCCCCGAGGAGGTATGGGAAACGGTCTACTGGTAAAACGGTAAAAGTTTCCTCCAGCGTTTCAAAGGTTCAGAGGCGGAGGCCGCTTAATTACTTCGTGATGATTAAAAAAAGGAGGCCCTCTTATGGACTACGACCAGGCCAGCTACTTAAACACCCAGGCCCAGCCTGGAATGCAGATGCCCTTTAGCGAAGAGGCCGAGCAGTCCGTGCTGGGGGCCGTGCTGCTGGACCCCCAGTGCCTTTCTACCGTGGCGGAGATTCTGCCCCGGGCCGAGTACTTCTACGGGGTAAACAACCAGCTGATCTATGGCGCCATGCTGGAAATGTACACCCTGGGCCAGCCGGTGGACTTTGTCACCGTGCTGGAAAAACTGCGGGAAGTAAAGGAGTTCGACCGGGAGACGGGCCGGGGCTACCTGGTCAAGCTGGCCCAGCTGGTGCCTTCCATTAGCAATGTGGAGGTATATGCCAACATTGTCCGGGACCGCTTCGATATGCGAACCCTGATGCAGGCCGCCCGGGAGATTCTGGACGACGCCAATACCGGGGCCGAGGATTCCTCTTTGCTGCTGGACTCGGCGGAGCAGCGCATTTACGACATCCGCCGGGGCAAGGCCATGAAGGGCTTACAGCCTATTAAGGAGATTTTGCTGGATACCTTTGACCGGCTGGACCGGCTGAACTCGGCGGACAGCGACCAGTACAAGGGCATTCCCACGGGGATTGGCCTTTTAGACTCCACCATCACGGGGCTGAACCGCTCGGACCTGATCATCCTGGCGGCCCGGCCTGGCGTGGGAAAGACCAGTTTTGGGCTGAACATTGCCCGGCACGCCTCGATCAAGTCACGCCGGCGGGTGGCCTTTTTCTCTTTGGAAATGGCAAAGGAGCAGCTCTCCTCCCGGCTGCTTTCCACCGAGGCCTCGGTAGAGGGTACAAAGCTGCGCAGCGGCGACCTGGACAAGGCGGAGTGGACCCGGCTCATTGAGGCGGGGGACATTCTTAGCCGGGCGGACTTGTACTTTGACGACACCCCGGGCATCACGGTGCCGGAGATACGGGCAAAGGTGCGCAGGCTGAAGAATGTGGACCTGGTGATCATTGACTACTTGCAGCTGATGAGCGGCACCAAACGCACGGATAACCGGGTAAACGAGGTCAGCGAGATCACCCGAACCCTGAAGATTATGGCCAAGGAGCTGGATGTACCGGTCATTGCCATGTCCCAGCTGCGTAGGCCTGGGGACCGGTCCAAGGACCACCGGCCGGGGCTTTCCGAATTGCGGGACTCGGGCTCTATAGAGCAGGACGCGGACATTGTGATTTTCCTGCACCGGGAGGCCTATAACGCGGCCAGCGAGGGGGGGCAGGTGACCGAGGACATGGATACCAGCGCGGCGGAGATCATCGTGGCGAAAAATCGCCACGGGGCCACGATTGATATTCCGGTGCATTGGCAGCCGGAGTATATGCGCTTTACTTCTCGGGATGCGACCCGGGAGATATAGGAGGAAAGGGACGCCGGGCGAAAAGTTGGGGTCCGCTCCTTTAGGTAAGTAATATTTGGTTTGCCAGAAGGGCTCCTTCTGGGGGCTTGCCTCTCCTGGAGCAGGCGTTTTAAGGCCAAGACCATAGAGCGCTAAGGCAATACCGCAGAATTCTAAGTGCCGTATTGCGCAGTCAGATTTTTCTTCAGGGTGTACAGATTGACAAGCGAAAGTTGTGCGCTATCACGGAAAATGTGCAAGCAAGACGGTGCTTAGAATTGTGCGGTGTTGCCCTAAGTCTTGGCTGGTCTCGTCTGCCCATGAAGCCGGCGGGCCCCGGGTGAGAACACTTCCATTCCTTGGGTTCGCCAAGGAACCGGAAAGCCGCCCCGCCTGGGCTGGTTTGCGGCCAGAGAGAATGCTCTGTATCCGCTCTTTGCCACCAGCGGGCGGTTACCACATCCCCCCGCCAGGAGAACAGGCTCTCTTGAACCCGTTTCTCACGGGCGTTCCGGCGCTGTTCTGCTCCACACCAAACCCGTTAGGAGGGATAACGATGCCCAGCCTTTTATCTGCCGCCCGCGCCCAGCTGCTGCCCCCCGCCGGGCGGCTGGTGGTGGGCTTTTCCGGCGGGGCGGATTCCACGGCTTTGGCCCACTGGCTGATGGGCCAGGCAGAGCCTGGGCGCATTCTTTTGGCCCATGTGAACCACGGCTTGCGGGGAGAGGAGGCCTACCGGGACCAGGCCTTTGCCCAGGCCTTTGCCGCCCGGTGGGGGCTGAACATCCGGGTGCTGGAGGCCGACGTGGCCGCTTTGGCCAAAAAGCGGGGCCAGGGACTGGAGGACTGTGGCCGGCAGGTGCGGTACCAGTTTTTTCACCAGCTGGCTCCTGGGCGGGAGGACCGTATTTTAACGGCCCACAACGCGGAGGACAACGCGGAGACCTTGCTGCTGAATCTGTGCCGGGGCGCGGCGCTGGAGGGGTTGTGCGGCATCCCGGAGGTAAGGGGGAAAATCCTGCGTCCGCTATTGGGGGTGAGCCGAGAGGAGATTGAGGCCTACTGCGCCCAAAACGGCCTAGACTTTGTGACAGACAGTTCTAACCTGACGGACAGCTATGCCCGCAACCGGCTGCGGCACCAGGTGGCGCCTGTGTTAAAGGCGCTGAACCCCCGGTTTGTCCAGGCGGCGGGACAGACGGCGGAGCTCTTGAGCGCAGACAGGGAGTATCTGCGGGGAGAGGCCAGGCGGCTGCTGGAAAAGGCGAAAACCAGCGGCGGACTGGAGGCCGCCCCTCTGCGGGAGGCCCCAGGGCCCCTGAGCAGCCGGGCCCTAAAGCTCTTTTTGGAAGAGGAGGGCTGCGGACGACTGGAAAAAAAGCACCTGGACCAGGCCCTGGCAGTGCTGGCCCGGGGCGGCGGCATGGACCTGCCCGGGGGCCTTTGGCTGCGGTGCGCCCAGGGGATGCTCTTTGTGGGGAAAAACGAGGACCCCGGGGGCTTCTGCTTTCCGGCAAAACTGGGAGAAAACCCCCTGCCTGGGGGAAAAATTTTGGTTTTGAGCAAAAAAACACGGTCGGAAACAGAAAATCAGCAAAAAATTAAAAATTTGTTATTCAAAAACGCGCTGGACTATGATATAATGACAGGAACTTTAGTGTTGCGTTCCCGCCGCCCTGGCGACCGGTTTGCCCCGGCGGGACGGGGCGTTTCCAAGCCCCTAAAGCAGATCTTTCAGGAAAACCGGGCGCCTGCCGCCCGGCGGGCCAGCCTGCCGCTGCTGGAATGCGGGGGCCGGCTGGCCTGGTGCCCAGGGGCCGGGGTGGCAGAGGGCTTTCAGGTTACGGAAAAGACCCGGGTTGTATTGGTGGTAGAATGGACTGAGGGACAAGGAGAGGGTATTGAATGATGGAAGAAAAAAGTATGCTGGAGGACATTGAACGGGAACTCTTTACAAAAGAGGAGCTGGCGGCCATTGTCTCCCGCATGGGGCGGGAGATTAGCTGGGACTACCGGGGAAAGAACCTTTTGATGGTCAGCGTCTTAAAGGGCTCGGTGGTGTTTATGGCAGACCTGATGCGGGCGGTCACCATACCGGCTGGCATTGACTTTATGGTTGTTTCCAGTTATGGCAAGGGGGCCAAAACCAGCGGCGTGGTGAAGATTGTGCTGGACCTGAACATCCCCCTGGAAAACTATGACCTGCTGATTGTGGAGGACATTCTGGACAGCGGCAAAACCCTGCACTACCTGATGGATGTACTGCGGGCCAGAAACCCCAGAAGCATAAAAATATGCACCCTGTTCGACAAGCCCGAGCGCCGGGAAGCGGACGTGAACCCCGACTATGTGGGGGCCCGTATACCGGACGCCTTTATTGTGGGCTATGGGCTGGACTATGCGGAAAAATACCGCAACCTGCCGTTTGTGGGGGTTTTAAAGCCCCGGGTGTACGAATAAACGGCGGCACGGCGGATAAGTTAATTTATATATTTAGGAGGGCAAATCTTTGGATGGCAATAATGGCAGGAAACTGCGAAACTTGCTGCTGTATATCGGGATACCGGTGGTGGTACTGTTTATCATCATCTTCCTGTTCAGCAACAGGGTCCCACAGGGGGCAACTTACAAGTACTCTGATATACTAAACTATTTTGAGACGGGCCGGGTCACCGAGTACTCGCTGAACCTGGGTACGGGCGAAATGGTGCTGAAGCTGGATGACCAAACCACCGTGGGCTTTGTGATGCCCAGCGTGGACCTGTTTTATCGGGATGCTGGAGACAACATAGAGGCCTATAACGCCGCCCACCCGGACAAGAAGATGGTGCAGGATATTAGCCGACCGGCAGAGACCAGCTGGCTGATTAGTCTTTTGCCCACGCTGATTCTTTTTGGCGGGCTCATCTTCTTCTGGGTGTTTATGATGCGGCACCTGGGCGCTGCCGGGGGCGGCGACAAGCAGATGAACTTTGGAAAGGCCAAGATTAAGCAGATCAGCGACGAAAAGCGCCGCACCACCTTTGCGGATGTGGCCGGGGCCGACGAGGAAAAAGAAGAGCTGCGGGAGATTGTGGAGTTTTTGAAGAGCCCTGGCAAGTTCAACTCTCTGGGCGCGCGTATTCCCAAGGGCGTGCTGCTGGTGGGCCCTCCCGGCACGGGTAAAACCCTGCTGGCCCGGGCCGTGGCCGGCGAGGCCGGGGTGCCCTTTTTCTCCATTTCCGGCTCGGACTTTGTAGAGATGTTTGTGGGCGTGGGCGCGTCCCGGGTGCGGGACCTGTTTGAAAAGGCCAAGAAGAACCACCCCTGTATTATCTTCATCGATGAGATCGACGCCGTGGGCCGCCAGCGGGGCGCGGGCCTGGGCGGCGGCCATGACGAGCGGGAGCAGACCCTAAACCAGCTGCTGGTAGAGATGGATGGCTTTGGGGCCAACGAGGGCGTCATTATGATCGCGGCCACCAACCGCCCGGATATTCTGGACCCGGCGCTGATGCGTCCCGGGCGCTTTGACCGCCAGGTGATGGTGGGCCATCCGGACATTAAGGGCCGGGAGGAGATTTTGCGGGTGCATGCCAAGGGCAAGCCCCTGGCCCCAGACGTGGTGCTTTCCACCATTGCCAAGAGCACGGCTGGCTTTACCGGCGCGGACCTGGAGAATCTTTTGAACGAGGCGGCCCTGCTGGCGGCCCGGAAGAACCTGAAAGCCATTACCATGACGGAGATTGAGGAGGCCACCATTAAGGTGGTGGTGGGAACCGAGAAGAAGAGCCGGGTGATGAGCGAAAAGGAGAAGAAGCTGACCGCTTACCATGAAGCGGGCCACGCCCTGGCCACTTACTACTGCGAGAGCCAGGACCCGGTGCATCAGATCTCCATCATCCCCCGGGGCATGGCAGGGGGCTATACCATGCACCTGCCCACCGAGGACCGGTCTTACCAGAGCCGCAACGAGATGCGGGAGAACCTGGTGGTGCTGCTGGGCGGCCGGGTAGCCGAGGCCCTGGTACTGGATGATATTTCCACAGGGGCCAGCAATGATATTGAGCGGGCCACGAAGATTGCCCGGGCTATGGTTACCAAATATGGCATGAGCGAAAAGCTGGGGCCCATTAGCTATGGGTCTGATGGGTCCAACCCCTTCTTGGGCAAGGAGATGGGGCATATCAGCAACTACTCCGAGCGCACGGCCAGCGAGATTGACGAGGAAATACAAGGCATTATCTCCGAGGCCTATGCAAAGACGGAGAAGATCCTTAGTGATCACATCGACGAGCTGCACCGGCTGGCCGGGGTGCTGTATGAGAAGGAAAAGCTGGACGCGGAGGAGTTCCAGCAGGTGATGGGCGGCGCGCTGCTGCCCAGCGCCGGAAGCGTGCAGGCCCTGGAGGGCGGCGGGAACCAAGAAAGCGGCGGTGCGCAAGAAGCAGGCGGAGGCCTGGGAGAGGGCGCGGACGTTTTGCCAGAAGAGGACCCGGAACAGCCCGAGCCTTCTGGGGAAGAATAGGAATAAGCGACCAAAAAGGACCTGCCGTGAACAGCGCGGCAGGGCCTTTGTTGTGAGGGGAAGAGGACCGGCCAGCTTCCCCCTGGGTAAAAAAGGAGAGTACATTATGCCTAAAAAACCAGTTTATGATAACGAGAGTATCCAAAGCCTAAAGGGCGCCGACCGGGTGCGGCTGCGGCCAGCGGTGATCTTCGGCTCTGACGGGATTGATGGCTGCCAGCACTCGGTGTTTGAAATTTTGTCCAACTCTATTGACGAGGCCCGCCAGGGCTGCGGGGACGAGATTACCGTTACCCGCTTTCTGGACCACTCTGTTCAGGTGGAGGACCACGGCCGGGGCTGCCCGGTGGACTATAACCAAAAGGAGCAGAAGTATAACTGGGAGCTGGTGTTCTGCGAACTATACGCTGGGGGCAAGTATAACAACGACTCTGGCGAGAACTACGAGTATTCTCTGGGCCTGAACGGCCTGGGGCTATGCTCCACCCAGTACGCCTCGGAGTATATGGACGTGCAGGTGCGCCGAGACGGCTTCCTGTATACCCTGCACTTTGAGCACGGGGAAAATGTGGGAGGCCTGCACAAGGAGCCTTATAAAAAGAAAGACACAGGATCCCTCTTTAAGTGGAAGCCAGACCTACAGGTGTTTACAGACATTGACATTAGCGCCGAATACTATCTGGATGTGCTAAAGCGCCAGGCAGTGGTGAACGCGGGCATTACCTTCCATTTTCTGAACGAGACCGCCCCGGGAGCCTTTGAGCAGACGGACTTCTGCTATGAAAACGGCATTCTGGACCATGCCCGGGAACTGGCGGGGGAGGACAGCCTTACCCCCGTGCAGCTATGGCAGAGCGAGAAGCGGGTGAAGGACCGGGCCGACATGGCGGAATATAACACCAAAATCAACGTGGCGGCGGCTTTTTCGAATCGGGTGCACGTGACGGAATATTACCACAATTCCAGCTGGCTGGAGCACGGCGGGGCCCCAGACAAGGCGGTGCGTAGTGCCTTTGTAAACCAAATTGACGCCTACCTGAAACAGAACGGCAAATACACCAAGGGCGAGTCGAAAATTACCTTTCAGGACGTGGAGGACTGCCTGGTTATCGTCATCTCGTCTTTCTCTACCCAGACCTCCTATGAAAACCAAACCAAGAAAGCTATTACCAATAAGGGCATCCAGGAAGCCATGACCGAAATGCTGCGCCACAGTCTGGAGGTCTATTTTATCGAGAACCCCCTGGACGCGGAGAAAATCGCCGGGCAGGTGCTGATCAATAAGCGAAGCCGGGAGGACGCGGAAAAGACCCGGCTGAACATCAAGACCAAGCTGACCGGCAAGATGGATATGGCCAACCGGGTGCAGAAGTTTGTGGACTGCCGCAGCAAAGACGTGGCCCAGCGGGAGCTGTTCATTGTGGAGGGCGATTCGGCCCTGGGCTCGGTAAAGCAGGCCCGGGACGCCAGCTTTCAGGCCGTGATGCCCATACGCGGCAAGATACTCAACTGCCTAAAGGTGGGCTATGACCGCATCTTTAAAAGCGAAATTATTACGGACTTAATCCGTGTACTGGGCTGCGGGGTGCAGGTGAAGAGCCGGGCGAACAAAAACCTGGGAGAGTTTAACCTGGACAACCTGCGGTGGAACAAGATTATCCTGTGCACAGACGCGGACGTGGACGGCTTCCATATCCGCACCCAATTGCTGACGATGATTTACCGCCTGGCCCCAGAGCTGATTCAGGCCGGGAAGGTGTATATTGCCGAGAGCCCTCTGTACGAAATCACCAGCAAGGACGAGACCTATTTTGCCTATGACGAGACGGAAAAGGCGGAGTTCCTAAAAAAGCTGGAGGGGAAAAAGTACACCATCCAGCGCAGCAAGGGCTTGGGCGAAAACGAGGCGGAGATGATGAGCCTGACCACCATGAACCCCAAGACCCGGCGGCTGATTAAGGTGAACCCCGGGGACATGGAGGACGCGGCCCGGATGTTCGAGGTGCTTTTAGGAGATGACCTGACGAGCCGGAAAGACTATATTGCCCAGCACGGGGCCGAGTATACAGAAGAACTGGATGTAAGCTAAAAGGAGGCAAGAGGAGTGCGCAATGAATATGACAACCAGGCGTTCTTTCAGCAGTACGCGGAAATGTCCCGCAGCAAAGAGGGTCTGTCCGCCGCCGGCGAGTGGAGCCAGCTAAGGCCCCTGTTTCCAGAGCTTTCGGGAAAGGCGGTGCTGGACCTGGGCTGCGGCTATGGCTGGCACTGTAAATTTGCCCAGGAGCAGGGGGCCTGCCGGGTGCTGGGCATTGACCTTAGCCAACGCATGGTGGAAGAGGCCAGGCGGCGGAACAGCGGCCGGAACATTACCTACCAGGTCTGCGGCATCGAGGAGTACCAATATCCAGCGGCCCAGTGGGACCTGGTGGTCTCTAACCTGGCCCTGCACTATATCGAAGAGCTGGACCCTGTTTTTCAGAAGGTGCGCCGCACGCTGAAGGACGGCGGGGTGTTCCTCTTGAACATGGAGCATCCTACCTTTACCGCTGGGGTGGGCCAGGACTGGCTGTATGATAGGGAAGGAGAGATACAATGCTGGCCCGTGGATGGATACTTTCTGCCTGGAGAGCGAAAGACCCACTTCCTGGGGTGCCAGGTGGTAAAATACCACCATACCCTGACCCAGATTCTCATGGGGCTGCGCCGCGCCGGCTTTTCTCTGGAAGTTGTGGAGGAGGCCCAGCCCCCGGCGGGGATGCTGGACCTGCCGGGAATGAGAGATGAACTGCGCCGCCCAATGATGCTGCTGGTAAAGGCGCAAGCGGTATAGTGAGAGCCAGACAGCGGGGAGCCCCCCAGGGGAGGCCTGGCCGTGAATCAAGGAGGAAATCATGGTACATTTAGAGACAGTGACTTCCAAGAATTGGAGGACAGAGCTTCGCATAGCGCAGTGGCAGAAGGACTTTTGCCCAGAGACCATGGAAATTTTGGCCCGGGCCTATGTGTTCCGGGATTACAGGCCCCAGGTGTTCCTGATATATGAGGACGATACGCCGGTAGGCATGGCGATGTACAGCGACTGCAACGAGGAATACGCTTCCTACGTGGTGGACGAGTTCTTCATTGATGAGCGGTATCAGGGCAAAGGCCTGGGTACCCAGGCCATGGGGCTGATTCTAGACAGCATGAGAGAGGACGGGAAATACCGCCGGGTGGAGATCTGCTATATAGAGGGGAATATGGTGGCCCAAAGGCTGTACGAAAAAATGGGCTTTTGTCCCACCGGGGCCCAGGAAGAGGACGCCAAGGGGAAGATATATATCTTGATGGAGCGGTTTTTTGATTAGCAGGAGTTGTTGCCCAGGCCACTAACCAATGGGCTGATGGAAGAGATTAAGGTAAAATATCCGGAAGAAAACGTCCTGCTGGTATGCCACGGCGGGGTGTGCCGGGTGATCAACACCTATTTTCGGGACATGACCAACGAGGAGTTTTTTCACTACTCGCTGGGAAACTGTATAATAGAGGAATATGAGTTGTAAACAGGTGAGATTATGCCAAAAAAAGAGAAGCGGGCCCCCAAAGGGCCCAACATAAAAGGATATATTGCCGGGGCCGGGGAGGTCGTTCAACAAAATGTGGCAGACACCCTGCGGGAAAACTTTATGCCCTATGCCATGAGCGTGATTTTCAGCCGTGCCCTGCCGGAAATTGACGGGCTCAAGCCCTCCCAGCGCAAGCTGCTGTACACCATGTACAGCATGGGGCTGCTGACCGGTGCGCGCACCAAAAGTGCCAATATTGCCGGGCGGACCATGACCCTGAACCCCCACGGCGACGCGGTGAACTACGAGACCATGGTGCGGCTCTCACGGGGGTACGAGGCCATGCTGCTGCCCTATGTGGACAGCAAGGGCAACTTCGGCAAGGCCTATTCCCGGGATATGGCCTGGGCGGCCAGCCGCTACACAGAAGCCAAGCTGGAGGCTGTGTGCCGGGAGCTGTTTGAGGACATTGACAAGGACACTGTAGACTTTGTGGATAACTACGACAGTACCACAAAAGAGCCGGTACTGCTGCCCGTAACCTTCCCCAGCATTCTGGCCAATACCAGCACGGGCATTGCCGTGGGCATGGCCTGCAATATCTGCTCCTTTAATCTGGCGGAACTGTGCAGGACCACCATTGCCCTGATCCGCAACCCCCAGGCCGACCTGTTTGAGACCCTACAGGCCCCAGACTTCCCGGGGGGCGGCCAGCTGATTTTCGACCGGGCCCAGATGGAGAAGATCTACGAGACCGGCCGGGGCAGCTTTCGGGTGCGCAGCAAGTACAGCTATGACAAGGCGGCCAACTGTATTGATGTGACCCAGATTCCTCCCTCCACCAATCTGGAGGTGATTGTGGAGAAAATCATCGAGCTGGCAAAGCAGGGCAAGCTGCGGGAGGTGGCCGACGTCCGGGACGAGACGGACCTGGAGGGCCTGAAGATTACCATTGACCTAAAGCGGGGCACGGACCCGGACAAGCTGATGGCCAAGCTCTACAAAATGACCACCCTGGAGGACAGCTTTGCCTGCAACTTTAACGTGCTGGTAGGAGGCGCCCCCCAGGTGCTGGGGGTGCGGCAGCTGCTGGAGGAGTGGACGGCTTTTCGGGTGGAGTGCGTGCGCAGGCGCACCTACTTTGAGCTGACCAAGAAAAAGGAGAAGCTTCACCTGCTGCTGGGCCTGCAAAAAATCCTGCTGGACATTGATAAAGCAGTGAAAATTGTCCGGGAGACCGAGGAAGAGGCCGAGGTGGTGCCCAACCTGATGATCGGTTTTGGCATTGACCAGATTCAGGCCGAGTACGTGGCGGAGATCCGCCTGCGCCACCTGAACCGGGAGTACATCCTTAAACGCACCCAAGAGACAGAACAGCTGGAACAGGACATCAAAAACCTGGAGGGCGTGCTGGGGTCCCGGGGGAAGATTTTGAACATCATTATCCGGGAGCTGGAGGCAGTGGCCAAAAAGTATGGCAAGCCCCGGCGGACCATTCTGCTGTACGCGGACGAGCTGGAAGAGGTGGAGATAAAAGAGGAGATCCCCGACTACCCGGTGCACCTGTTCTTTACCAAAGAGGGATATTTTAAGAAGATTACCCCCCAGTCCCTGCGCATGAGCGGCGACCATAAGCTGAAGGAGGGCGACGCCTTAAGCCAGACCGCGGAGGCCGCCAACAATACGGAGCTGCTGTTTTTCTCGGACAAATGCCAGGTGTATAAGCAGCGGGCCGCGGACTTTGACGACGGGAAAACCAGCCTTTTGGGGGACTACATCCCTGCCAAGGTACAGATGGATGAGGGCGAGCGGGCCCTCTATATGGCCTATACCAATGACTTTACCGGGGCCATGCTGTTCATATTTGAGAACGGCAAGGCGGCCAAGGTGGAGCTTTCCGCCTACCAGACCAAGACCAACCGGAAGAAGCTGATGAACGCCTACAGCGATAAATCTCCGGTTGTGGCAGTGATTCAGCTGGCAGAGGACCGGGAGATACTGCTTACCGCCAGCTCGGGGCGGATGCTTTTGTTCCACACAGGCCTGGTAGCGGCCAAAACCACCAAGAACACCCAAGGGGTGCAGGCTATGAACTTGAAAAAGGGCCAGCGGGTGATGAGCGCGGTCCTGTATGAGGAAGGGGACCTAAAAAACCCGGCCCGCTACCGGAAAAAACTGCCGGCTCTGGGAGCCCTGCCGGATGGGGAAGAGGCCGGAGAACAGATAGAGCTGTAAGGGACGGGAACATCACACGGGGAAGTAACAGAAAACTTTTGAGGAAAGCGGGGCTTTATAAGCCGCCAGCGTTAACAGGGTCCAGGGGAACTTGTTCTCCTGGCAACCCTTCTTATAATACAATTCTCGGGATTTATGAATATATTGTGACAAAACAGTTGATTTTTTTTGAATTGACGTTTATACTTACATTGTGTGCTTTCTTCCTTTATTTTCAAAAAAATCTTTTAAAATAAAGCCCCGAAGGCGCGCAAATTATTAGTAGGAGGACGACAATTTTGGAAAAGCTGCTTGCTCACTTTAAACTCAAAGAGCACGGCACCGACGTAAAGACCGAGGTCATCGCCGGTATTACCACATTTCTTTCCATGGCCTACATTCTGGCGGTTAACCCCAGCATGCTGGCGGAGTCTGGAATGGACCAGGGCGCCGTGTTCACAGCCACCGCTGTTTCGGCAGCCATTGCCACCATTATTATGGGCGTGTTTGCCAACTACCCCGTGGCCCTGGCCTCTGGCATGGGCTTAAACGCCTACTTTGCCTACACGGTTTGCCCCATGGTGGCCGGCATGGGCGTCACCGACCCCTGGAAAGTGGCCCTTACCGCCATTTTGGTGGAGGGCGTTATCTTCATCATCCTGTCTATCTTTAAGTTCCGGGAGACCCTGGTGAACTCTGTGCCCGCCAACCTGAAGTACGGTATCTCCGCGGGCATTGGCTTATTCATCTCCATTGTGGGCCTAAAGGGAGCAGGGATTGTTACCACAGATGCTTTCGCCATTGTAGGTGAGGACGGCGCCGCTACGGTGAGCTCCTCCACCCTGGTGGCCCTGGGCAATCTGGGCAGCGCCCAGGTGGTGCTGGCCTTTTTGGGCCTGGTGCTCATTGGCATTATGTGGCATTTTAAGATTAAGGGCTCCATCCTTTGGGGCATTCTGGGCACCTGGGTGCTGGGCATCATCGCGGAACTGGCGGGCTGGTACCAGGGCATCTCCCTAATCCCGGATTTCAGCAGCGGCATTCTGCCCCCCTCTCTGGGCCCCACTCTCTTTAAGTTTGACTTTGGCTTCGCGGCCCAGCATTTCATCAACTTCGCGGCCATTGTGTTTGCTTTCCTGTTTGTGGACCTGTTTGACACGGTAGGCACCCTGATTGGCGTGGCGGACCAGGGCGGCCTGCTGAACGAAAAAGGCGAGCTGCCCAACGCGGGCCCGGCTCTGATGAGTGATGCTGTGGGCACTGTGGCGGGGGCTGTGCTGGGCACCTCGACGGTTACCAGTTATGTGGAGTCCACCGCTGGTGTGGCGGAGGGCGGCCGCACGGGCCTGACCGCTATTTCCAGTGCCATTATGTTTGTGCTGGCCCTGTTCCTCTCCCCCATCTTCCTGGCCATCCCCAGCTTTGCCACCACCCCGGCCCTGCTGTTTGTGGGCCTGCTGATGATGAAGTCTGTGCTGAAGATGAAGTTTGACGGGGACATCGCGGACGTAGTGGGCGGCTTTTTAGCCCTGGTGATGATGCCCTTTACCTATTCGATTGCCAATGGCATCATGTTCGGCGTTTTGGCCTGGGTTATTTTGAAGGTCTGCACGGGTAAGGTGAAAGACGTGCACCCTGTAATGTGGGTGGCCTTTGGGCTGTTTGTGCTGCGTATTATCACGCTGATTGTGCCTATGTAAGGAAGGACCAAAGAGAAAAGATTGCGAAGGACAGGCGGCGCGGAAAAGCGCCGCCTGTTTTTTGCGGAGAAGAGCTGCCGGACCTTTGGGGAAATTCACAAAGAACGCAAAAAAAGCTTTTATTTGCGCACAGGTTGTGGTAAAATAGATAAGCGAATGGATACAAGGGGACCGCGGCTGTTTTTCCAAAGCCAGGTCTGAAAAAATACCTATACATAAGAAAGGGATGACGCCGGTGGAAACCATTATGGACTATATCACCCGGTTTGGGAATGTCCTGCTCAGCCGGGCCCGTCTGTTTACCCTAAAGGACGCCCTGGACGTGGCCATTGTCACAGTATTGCTGTATGGCATTATCAAGCTGGTACGGGACACCCGGGCCGGCCAGCTGGTGAAAGGCATTATTCTGCTGGTGGCCCTGTACCTGCTCTCTTTTTACGGGGAACTGCTGGTATTGAACGAGATTTTAAAGGCTTTCTTGCAGTCTGCGGTGGTCATTGTGGTCATTCTTTTCCAGCCGGAAATTCGCAAGGCGCTGGAACAGGTGGGCCGCAGCAAAACCTTGCAGACCCTGGGCACCGCCGTGGGGGTGCGGGACAAGGACAGCGGCCGGGCCGAGACCCGCCAGGCAATTGCCGGGGTGGTGGAGGCCACGGGCATTTTGCAGCAGCTGCGCATGGGGGCGCTGATTATCTTTGAGCGCAGTACCCGCCTGGGAGAGATTATCGAAACCGGCGCCCTGGTAGACGCGGGGCCCTCGGGGCAGTTAATTGCCAATATCTTCTTCAATAAAGCTCCGTTGCACGATGGGGGCATGATTATCCGGGAGGGGCGCATCTGTGCTGCGGGGTGCATTCTGCCCTTAACCAGCAGTACTACGGTAAGCGCGGAGCTGGGTACCCGCCACCGGGCGGCCCTGGGCATGAGCGAGAACTCGGACGCGGTGGTAGTGGTGGTCTCTGAGGAGACCGGGCAGATTTCTATTGCCCTGGGGGGACGGCTGACCCGGAACTACACCCGGTTGACTTTGACCGAGACCCTGGAGGAGCTGCTTATTGGCGAACAGGAAAAAAGCGACCCCGCTGGCCACATCCTGGGCCGGCTGGGGATTGGCCGCGCAAAAAAGCGGTAAAGTGGATTTTGAACCACAGGTGAGGTGAAAGGAGGTCTTGGCTATGAAAGAAACGGCCAAAGGCAAAAAAAAGCGCTCGCTGGGCCAGCTGCTATACCACAACAGCTTTGTGCTGGCGTGCTCTTTTATAACAGCGCTGGTGGCCTGGTTTGTGATGATTTCCGCCAGCGACGTAAACTATACCATTTACGATGTGCCCATTGAGGTGAATTTGTCTGCGGAGGCCCAGGCCGATGGCCTGCGGGTGTTTAACACCAGCTACGCCAACGTGGATATAGAAGTTTCGGGCAGCAGTGTGATTACCTCTAAGCTAACAGCGGAAGACTTTCAGGTAACAGCCTCTTTGAATCCAGCTTCCACCAAACTGACAGGCAACACCATGCAAAAAATGACCGCCGCGGTGCGGGCCATTAAGCGCTCTTCTATGACGGACTATGAGATCGTTTCTGTAAAGCCGGAAGAGATCAATATTGAGTACGACCGCTTTCGGGAGACCGCCCTGCCCATTGAGATGAATTTGAACTATAAGGCGGATACGGGCTATTACCCGGGTACCGCCGTGCTCTCTGAGGAACGGGTGGTTGTCTCTGGGCCGGAGTCCGCGGTGAACAAAATCAGCCGGGTGGAGGTGGCCTATAACGCGGAAAGTCCCCTGCGGGAGACGGTGGAGGCCACCTGCCCGCTGCGGCTTTTTGACCAGGAGAATCAGGAAATTACCGATACCAGCGGACTGTACCTGTCCACCGATATTGATTCGGTGCAGGTGACCATGCCGGTTATGCCCAAAAAGACCGTTCCCTTGCGGGTAACTACAGCCCACCAGCCGACCGGGTTCCCGGACAACCGGATTATTATCGAGCCGGCGGAGATTGACATAGCTGGCTCTCAAGAGACCCTGGACAGTATTTCCGAAATACGGCTGGAAGAGATCATTGACTTTGCCAGCCTGGAGCTTAGCGACCGTACCTCGGTGTTTAATATGGAGATTCCCATTCCAGCCGGGGCCCGGAACATTACCAACACAGTGAGCAACTCCTCTACCAACACCGTGGCCACCGCCAAGGTGACCATTAACCTAAACGGCTACCGCCAGGCCGCCGTTACCGTGCCAGAGGGAAATGTGCAAATTTTGAACGCGCCTACCGCTGGCGGGCTGGAGGCAACCCTGACCACCCGCACCCTGGAAGTGAATCTGCTGGGGCCAGCGGCGCAGGTCTCTAAGCTAACCGGAGATGCCCTGATGGTGCAGCTGGATATGACCAATGTAGACGCCCAGGCGGGCAGCGTAGACGTGCCGGCCACAGTAACCCTTACCGGCTCGGCAGGAGAGGATTGCTGGGTGATAGGAACTTATACCATGACGGTGACCATGGCCCCAGAGTCCGTTCAGGCCAACGCCCAGGCGGACTCTCAGCGGCCCAGGATGAACGTGGCTTCACCCGCGGACTAATAAAAACCCAGGGCGGCTTTTGCCTTTTGAGGCAAAGGCCGCTTTGAGTCAGGAGAGGAGGCGCTGCCCGTGGATGTGCGGGTAGGGGACCAGCTGCAAATGAAAAAGCCCCACCCCTGCGGCAGCCGGGAATTTCTTGTGCTGCGGGTGGGAATGGATTTCAAAATCCGGTGTCTGGGTTGTGGGCGAGAAGTGATGCTGCCCAGGCTGAAGTGTGAAAAAAACATCAAGAAGGTCATCCGGGAGGAGAGCTAGCATGGCAATTACCATTCATATCTATTACCAGGGGCAAAAGGGCAGCGCCCGGCAGTTTGCCCAAGAGATGAGGGCTTCCGGCCTGGTGGACCAGATTCGGGCAGAGGAGGGAAACCTGCGGTATGAGTATTTTCTCCCCCTGGAGGACCCAGAAACCATACTGCTTATAGACAGCTGGCGGGACCAGGCGGCCCTGGACGCCCACCATGCCGGACCGGTGATGGCGGAGATTGTCCGCCTGCGGGAAAAGTATGACTTGCATATGCGGGCAGAGCGGTATGCCGGAGGCCAGGAGGACATTCCCCAAAGCGACCGGGGGTTTATCCGGGATTAAGGGATTCCTTTTATAAGCGGACAGGCGACTGTGGGTCTGGGCCGCATCCCCAAAAGGGGTTAGAGTCTGTTTTAAGACATGAAGAAGATGTCTTTTTCGCCGAAAACCAGTGGCCCCGGTGCGAAAAATCCTTACTTTTCTCCAGCCTTAGAACAGGCTCTAGGCCTTATGACGTATGGTTGCGCGTTCCGACCGGGCAGTGTTTCCTGCTTTAAGCCGCCAGGCGTAATGATTTTATAGAATAAGAATAGAGGACGCGACTATGTTTGAAAACTTGCAAGTATTTCAGAATCGCTATGAAGAGCTGACCCAAAAGCTTTATGATCCCCAAAGTGCCGCAGACCCCGCTCTTTTTGCCCAGCTGATGAAAGAGAGCCGGGAGCTGGAGCCCATTGTTACGGCGTATGGCAATTATCTGCGCTGCCAAGAGGCCCTTTCTGGGGCAAAGGAGCTGCTGGAGGAGTCCTCGGACCGGGAGCTGCGGGAAATGGCCCAGGAGGAGATCAAAGAGAACGAGCGGGCCCTGGCCCAGCTGGAGGAAGAAATTAAGCTGCTCCTGCTGCCCAAGGACCCCAATGACGAGAAGAATGTAATTATGGAGATACGCGGGGGCGCCGGCGGGGAAGAGGCGGCCCTGTTTGCCTATGACCTGTACCGTATGTACACGGCCTATGCGGAAAAGCAGGGCTGGCACACAGAAATTGTCAATCTGAACGAGACCGAACTGGGGGGCTTTAAAGAAGTAAGCTTTCTCATCGACGGGGCAGGGGCCTACTCCAAGCTGAAGTACGAGAGCGGGGCCCACCGGGTGCAGCGGGTGCCCGAGACCGAGACCCAGGGGCGCATTCACACCTCTGCCGCCACAGTGGCCGTGCTGCCCGAGGCCGAAGAGGTGGAGGTGGACATTGACCCCAAAGACCTGCAAATAGACACCTTCCGGTCCAGCGGGGCTGGGGGGCAGCATATCAACAAGACCTCCTCCGCCATCCGCATTACCCACCTGCCCACAGGCATGGTGGTGGAGTGCCAGGACGAGCGCAGCCAGTATAAGAATAAGGATAAGGCCATGAAAGTGCTGCGGGCCCGGCTGCTGGGCCAAGAGCGGGAAAAGGCCAGCGCCCAGGTGGCAGAGGAGCGCCGCAGCCAGGTGGGCAGCGGCGACCGGTCTGAGCGCATCCGCACCTACAACTTCCCCCAATCCCGGGTAACGGACCACCGCATTGGCCTGACCCTGTATAAGCTGGAAGAGGTGCTGGCTGGGGGCATGGACGAGATTGTGGACAGTCTGATTGCCGCCGACCGGGCAGAGAAG
This sequence comes from Acutalibacter intestini, assembly GCF_034334985.1. NCBI lineage: Bacteria > Bacillati > Bacillota > Clostridia > Eubacteriales > Acutalibacteraceae > Acutalibacter > Acutalibacter intestini. Next base: position 81,166 of record NZ_JAWXXL010000003.1, read on the forward strand.
CTAAGGGAGGAGACAGAGGCCTGATGGTGACGGAGATACTGGACAGTTCTCCCCAGGGAGTGGCCCGGGCCGGGGAGATCCTCCGGGCCGGGGGGCTGGTGGCCATTCCCACCGAGACCGTGTACGGCCTGGCGGCCAACGCCCTGGACGGAGAAGCAGTGAAAAAAATTTTTGGCGCTAAGGGCCGCCCGGGCGATAACCCGCTGATTGCCCATATTGGGTCCTGGAACCAGCTGGCGCCCTTGGTACAGCAGGTGCCGGAGACAGCCAAAAAGCTGGCCAGGGCCTTTTGGCCAGGGCCGCTGACCATAATTTTAGAAAAATCGGACAGAATACCTCCAGAGACCAGCGGCGGGCTTTCTACCGTGGCGGTGCGCCTTCCCAGCCACCCCACGGCCCGGGCGGTGATACAGGCGGCGGGGGTTCCCCTGGCCGCGCCCTCGGCCAACCGCTCTGGCCGGCCCAGCCCCACCAGCTTTGCCCATGTGTATGAGGACATGAACGGCCGGGTGGACGCCATTTTAGACGGGGGGGACTGCCCCGTGGGGGTAGAGTCCACCGTGGTGTCCCTGGCGGGGGAGGCCCCACGGCTGCTGCGCCCAGGGGGGGTGACCCTTGCTCAGCTGGAGGCGGTGCTGGGGAAAATAGAGGTGGACCCAGCGGTGCTCAGCCGGCTGGAGCCGGGGCAGAAGGCCCTGTCGCCGGGCATGAAGTACCAGCACTACGCCCCGGCCGCAAAGGTGAGTATTTTTGACGGTTCCCCCCAGGAGTTCGCGGCCTTTGTCAATGCCCGGCCCGGGTGCTTTGCCCTTTGCTTTGACGAGACAAAGCCTCTGCTTACTGGCCCCAGCCTATCCTATGGACCCCGGTATGACCAGGGGGAGCAGGCCCGACGGCTGTTTGGGGTCCTGCACCAGTTGGACTATCTGGGGGCAGAGGAGGTCTTTGCCCAGCGCCCCGGGCAGCGGGGGATAGGCCTAGCGGTGTATAACCGGTTGATACGGGCAGCGGCCCACCGGGTGCGGAAAGCGCCTGGCCCTCTGGTGGCGGGGCTGGTGGGGCAAAGCGGCGCGGGGAAGTCCACAGTAGCAAAGCTTTTGGAGGAGCGGGGGCTGACAGTCATTGACTGCGACGGCCTAACCCGCAGCCCCCAGGTATATGACGGGGCTTGTTTGGAGGAGCTGCGTCAGGCTTTTGGCCGGGATGTGGCCCCAGAAGGGCGCCTGAACCGGCGGCTTTTGGCAAACCGGGCCTTTGCCAGCCCCCAGGGGCGGCGGCGTTTGGGTGAGATCACCTTTCCCCGCATCACGGCCCAGGTGCGGCGGCTGGCTGGGGAGGCCGCTGGCCCTGTGGTGTTGGACGCCCCCACGCTGTTTGAGGCCGGACTGGACAGCATGTGCAGGCGGATCATTGCAATAACCGCCCCAGAAGAGCTGCGGCTGGAGCGGGTAATGGTCCGGGACGGTATAGGCGAAGAGCAGGCCCGGATGCGGTTCGCGGCCCAGCAACCCCCGGAATTCTACGCCCAGCGGGCAGACTGGGTGGTGGAAAATTCCGGAGGAGAGGACCTAACGGAAAGCGTAAGGGCCATTGTGGCCCAACTGAAAGGCGGGTGATGGCCATGAGGAAGCTGTGCATAGCCGGTTTGGTGCTGCTGGTTCTGTGCCTTGGGGCAGTGGCGGCAGGGCCCAGGCTGGCCGGGTGGGTGATGGTACGGATTTATCCCCGGGACTATAGCCAGGTGGTGGCCCAAGAGGCCAGGGAGTTCGGCCTGGAAGAAGAGCTGGTGTACGCGGTGATCAAGACCGAGAGCGGCTTTGACCACAGGGCCACTTCCCGGGCCCAGGCCAGGGGACTGATGCAGCTGACCGAGGAGACGTTCCGCTGGATGGCCGAGGAATATCCGCCGGAGAATGGGGGCGGGGATATGTTCGACGTGAACGACAACATTCACTGCGGGTGCGCTCTTTTGCGGCGGCTGCTGGACCACTATAACGGGAGTATGGAGGTGGCCCTGGCAGCGTATAACGCGGGCATTGGGAATGTAGACCGCTGGCTGGAGGAAGGGGAACACTCCAAAGACGGGGAGACCCTGCACAGCATCCCCTTTCCAGAGACAGCGGCCTATGTGAAGAAGGTGCTGAAAAGCCGGGAAATTTATGAAAGGCTGTATGGCGGGGGGTAGAGTGTTTTTTATTACCCCGGAACTTGACAGTAGGAAATATTGCGCGGTGAAGGGGCGTTAGGCCCCTTCCGATGGGGTGTGGGGGCGAGAAGCCCCCACGGTCTCGCCCTTAATATCCTGAGAAAACAACGCAGGAAGGGGACAGAGAAACGTCCCGGTGGGACGTTTCTCATGGGGGAACCCTCGTCGGGGGTTCCCCCAGATGGGCATTTTCATAGAAAATGCCCATAAAGTGCTTGACGCACGAGAAGGCCTCCGGCGGCCAGGGACTCTGTCCCTGGACCCTGCTGGGGGAAACCAGTTTCCCCCAGGCCCCCTGCCGCGTTCCGCGGCTTATTTGAGCTCCCCGCCCCTTGACATTTCTTCTGGGAAAGAGTAGAATGAACCGCAGTAAGACATTGCCAAAAGGAGGCTCTTAATCATGGAAGAAAACGCAAAAAAGGACCAGGCTAAACAACTGGCCGAACAGCTTTTGATGGATCGTTCTAAAAAGGCCGTGAAGGTCTGCCTGGAGCAGATGGACAAGGCCATGGACTTTGGCGAGGGATACAAGGACTTTATCACCGCGGCCAAAACCGAGCGGGAGACCGTGGACTGGACCGTGAAAGCTGCCCAGGCTGCCGGTTTTGTGGAGTTTGACCCCAATAAGAAGTATAGCGAGGGGGCGAAGATCTACTATAACAACCGGGGCAAGGCCATGTGCCTGGCCGTCATTGGCAAAAAGGGCGTGGCAGAGGGTGTGCGCATTGCCGCCGCCCATATTGACAGCCCCCGCATTGACCTAAAACCCATTCCCCTGTATGAGAGCAACGAGCTGGCCCTGCTGAAAACCCACTACTACGGGGGCATCAAGAAGTACCAGTGGACCGCCATGCCCCTGTCCCTGCACGGCAAGATTGTGCGCAAGGATGGCAGCGAGGTAACGGTCTGCATTGGCGAGAACCCCGGCGACCCCCAGTTCTGTATCACGGACATTCTTCCCCACCTGGGCAAGGACCAGGCTGTCAAGAAGATTGGCGAGGCCTTCAGCGGCGAGGACCTAAATGTGTTGGTGGGCAGCCTGCCCCTGACCGAGGAGGGCGAGCAGCTGTACAAGCTGAACGTGATGAAGATCCTCCACGACCAGTATGGTATTATTGAGAGCGACCTGATCTCCGCCGAGCTGGAATTTGTGCCCGCTTTTCCGGCGGTGGATATTGGCCTGGACCGCAGCATGATTGGCGCCTACGGCCACGACGACCGGGTCTGCGCCTACCCTGCCCTGGAGGCCCTGTTCGACTGCGGAGCCCCAGAGCGTACGGCCATCACCGTGTTGGCGGACAAGGAGGAGATCGGCAGCGTGGGCAACACGGGCCTGTGCTCGGAGTATCTGAACTACTTTGTCAGCGACCTGGCCCGGGCCGAGGGCCTGGAGCCCCAGCACGTGTGGAGCATGTCCAACTGCCTTTCCGCAGACGTGACCGCTGCCTATGACCCCACCTATGCCTCTTGCTTTGAGCTGGGTAATTCCACCTTCTTCAATCGCGGCGTGGGCATTGCAAAGTATACCGGCAGCCGGGGCAAGGGCGGAAGCAATGACGCGTCGGCCGAGTTCTTGGGCTGGGTGCGCCGGGTTCTGGAAGATGCGGACGTGCTGTGGCAGATTGGCGAGTTGGGCAAAGTAGACCAGGGCGGCGGCGGTACGGTGGCCTATGACGTGGCCCGGCTGAACGCGGACGTCATTGACATTGGCGTACCGGTGCTCTCCATGCACGCGCCCTTTGAGGTTATCTCAAAGCTGGACCTGTATATGGCATACCGGGCCTTTAAGGCTTATTTTGAGGCAAACTAAAAGAGGCGCTTTGGGATAGAGCCAGTTTTAAACCTGGAAAAGAGCCAGGGTTTTTTAAGGGAAAACAAGAAGGGTTCAAGGAAAACCGTAAGAAGGGCAATCGTCTTTCTTGCGGTTTTCTCCTGGCAATGAATCTCCCCGGGTCAAAAATTCGTCGTTCTCTCTATGTTCAAGCGAGCTCTAAATCAAAAGAGTCCTTGACATCTAAGGAGTTGGATGATATAATTTATACGAAAATTTCTGATTACATAGGAGGACCACAAATGAACCGCTTTGAAAAAGTTTATAACCAAGGAAAGATTACCGTGACGGAGATTTGGCGGGATACGGAAACCGGCGTTCTGTACCTATTCCACAAAGACGGATACGCGGGAGGCCTTACGCCGCTGCTGGATAAAGATGGAAAGCCTGTGGTGGAGCTGGGGAAGTAACTGGCTGCCGCCTATAAAAGCGCATAAAGTAAGACCGCTGCTCCTATACTGGGCAGCGGTCTTTTTCATGAGGAAGCTATATGGTTACAGTAAGTTTACACAATCCCCTGGGCGATCATGGCGTCGGCTACCTTTACAAAGCCGGCAATGTTGGCGCCCATCACATAGTTTTTGGCGTGGCCATACTGTTCGGCGGCCGCGTCGGCACTCTGGAAGATGTTCTCCATAATGCCCTTCAGCTTTTGGTCCACCTCTTCAAAGGTCCAAGAGAGCCGCTGGCTGTTCTGGCTCATCTCCAGGGCGGAGGTGGCCACGCCGCCGGCGTTAGAGGCCTTGCCTGGGGCAAACAGCACCCCGGCCTCTTGCAGCAGCTGGGTAGCCTCCAGGGTGGTGGGCATGTTGGCTCCCTCGGCCACGGCAATGCAGCCGTTGGCAATAAGGGCCTTGGCGTCCGCCGCGTCCAGCTCGTTCTGGGTGGCGCAGGGCAGAGCTACGTCGCACTTCACGGACCAAACTCCCTTGCCCTCGTGATATTCCGCGTTGGGCCGGTAGTTCTTGTACTCGGTCAGGCGCTGGCGTTTGACCTCTTTGATCTCCTTAATGGCTTTCAGGTCAATGCCCTCTGGGTCATACACCCAGCCGGTGGAGTCAGACATGGTCACAGGCTTTGCCCCCAGCTGGTAGGCCTTTTCAGCGGCGTAAATGGCCACATTGCCCGCGCCAGAAATTACCACGGTCTTTCCGGCCAACTGGTGGCCGTTCTTTTCCAGCATGGCGTTGGTAAAGTACAGCAGGCCATAGCCGGTGGCCTCGGTACGGGCCAAAGAGCCGCCGTAGGTCAGGCCCTTGCCGGTAAGCACGCCCTCAAAGCTGTTCTTCAGACGCTTATACTGGCCAAACATATAGCCAATCTCCCGGGCGCCGGTGCCAATATCTCCGGCGGGCACGTCGGTGTCCGCGCCAATATGGCGGAACAGCTCGGTCATAAAGCTCTGGCAGAACGCCATAACCTCCCGGTCGGACTTACCCTTTGGGTCAAAGTCGCTGCCGCCCTTACCGCCGCCAATGGGCAGACCGGTGAGGCTGTTTTTAAAAATCTGCTCAAAGCCCAGGAACTTGATAACGCTGAGATTTACCGAGGGATGCAGCCGCAGGCCGCCCTTATAGGGGCCAATAGCGGAGTTGAACTGCACCCGAAAGGCGCGGTTCACCCGAACTTTGCCCTGGTCGTCCACCCAGGGTACCCGGAAGATGATCTGGCGCTCGGGCTCGGTGATACGTTCCAGGATACCGGCCTCTTCATATTTGGGATTGGCCGCGATGACAGGCTCTAAAGAGGTGAGCACCTCGGTGGCGGCCTGGATGAACTCGGGCTCATGGGCGTTTTTGGCCTTCAAAAGGTCCAGCTGTACCGATACATAAGACATAGGGATTACCTCCAAAATGCAAGTTTCTGGCATAAATCTTTCAAAATTATATGTTTATCTTACCACAGAACAGCGGATATTGCAAGGGAAAAGGGAGAGAAAGTTTTAAAAAATTACAAAAGGGAACTGTTGATGTTGCAAAATTGTTGAAAAAGGGGCTTTTGCGGTTGACAGGGGCGGGTGGTATGTATTACAATAAATTGGCATGGGAAAAAGTGAATTTGCCCGCTGATACGGGCCCTGCCCGTGGGCTGGGATGCCTTGGGCTGGTTCCTCCTGGTGGGGGCAAGGGGCCGGCAGGCCGCTGTTTTAAGGTCGTGAGGGGCCAAGTCTTAGCCGCCCCTTCGGCCGGTTCACAGCTAGCGTGGATGCTCCGCATCAACTCTTTGCCACATGGCGGACGCTCGTCCCCACACTCTGGCAGAGAGCTTTCCCCTTTTGGCTCTTTTGCAATTTCCACTACTTTTCCCGTCAAATTTGTAAAATTTTTGGAAGGAGCTCCTTGCCAATGAATCATAAAGACGTCTACGAATCGCCTCTTTCCGCCCGCTATGCCGGCAAAGAGATGAAGTACCTTTTCTCCCCGGATATGAAGTTTCGCACCTGGCGCAGGCTATGGATTGCCTTGGCCGAGGCCGAGATGGAGCTGGGCCTGCCCGTCACCCAGGAACAGGTGGACGAGCTGAAGGCCCACGCCACGGACATCAACTATGAGGTGGCCGAGGCCCGAGAAAAGCAGGTGCGCCACGACGTGATGAGCCACGTGTATGCCTATGGCCAGCAGTGCCCAAAGGCGGCGGGGATTATCCACCTGGGAGCCACCTCCTGCTATGTGGGGGATAATACGGATATTATTATTATGACAGAGGCCCTGCGCCTGATCCGCAACAAGCTGGTGGGGGTGCTGCGGGCCCTGGCCCCCTTTGCAAAAGAGCACCACGGCCAGCCCACCCTGGCCTTTACCCACTTCCAGCCCGCCCAGCCCACCACCCTGGGCAAACGCGCGGCCCTGTGGATGCAGGACCTTTTGATGGACCTGGAGGATGTGGAGTATCAGCTCTCCAAGGCAAAACTGCTGGGCAGCAAAGGCACCACGGGCACCCAGGCCAGCTTTATGGAGCTGTTTGAGGGCAATGGCGAAAAGGTGAAAAAGCTGGACCAAAAGATTGCGGAAAAACTGGGCTACAGCGCCTGCTTTGCGGTTTCAGGCCAGACCTATTCCCGCAAGCTGGACAGCCAAATGCTCTCTGTACTCTCGGGCATTGCCCAAAGCGCGGCGAAGTTCTCTAACGACATCCGGCTTTTGCAGCACCTAAAAGAGGTGGAGGAGCCTTTTGAAAAGGGGCAGATCGGCTCCAGCGCCATGGCCTACAAGCGCAACCCCATGCGCGCCGAGCGCATCGCCTCTTTGGCCCGGTACGTAATGGTGGACAGCCTGAACCCGGCTTTCACCATGGCGGGGCAGTGGTTTGAACGCACCCTGGACGACTCGGCCAACAAGCGTTTAAGTGTGCCCGAGGCTTTCTTGGCGGTGGACGGCATTTTGAACCTGTACGCCAATGTGGCCGAAGGCCTGGTGGTGTACCCCAAGGTGATTGAGCAGCATCTCTTAAAAGAGCTGCCCTTTATGGCCACAGAGAACATCATGATGGACGCGGTAAAGCGGGGCGGCGACCGCCAGCAGCTTCACGAGGCCATCCGAGTACACTCCATGGCCGCGGGCAAAGTGATCAAGGAAGAGGGCGGCGAGAACGACCTTTTGCGGCGCATTGCCGCGGACCCCATCTTTGGGGTGACCCTGGAAGAGCTGGGCGGCATTCTTCAGCCAGAAAAGTATGTGGGCCGCGCCCCCCAGCAGACCCTGGAGTTCCTGGAGGAGCAGGTGGAGCCCGTATTGGCAAAATATAAAGATGTGGATACCGGCAGCGCGGAAGTGACAGTATAGCCCCAAATTCCCACTTCGGAGGGGGGAAAAGTAAAAGTTTTTGAGGATTTTTAAGAAGCTTTTTTCAAAAAGATTCCTAAATGGGGTGTGGTGCAAAGCCCCGCGACCCTGCCGAAGGCCGCTCCGTATGACAAATAATTTATCAAATTACCCAAAGAAAGGAACCCATATGCAGCTCTACATCCCCCAATTAGACGAGCTGGGCTTCCGCCAGGCTCTGCTGGCGGACCCTGCCACCATGAGCTATAATAAGGGCTGTGGACTGGGCTTTGCCGGGTATCATTATGACAAAAAATTTATCAAATCACCCAAAGAAAGGAACCTGTATGCAACTCTACATCCCCCAATTAGACGAGCTGGGCTTTCGCCAGGCTCTGCTGGCGGACCCTGCCACCATGAGCTATAATAAGGGCTGCGGACTGGGCTTTGCCGGGTATCATGAGGATACCGGCTGCATAGACTTCCCCAGGGAGGCCTGGGCCGCCTGGTATGCCCGCTGGGTGGAGGATCCCGGACGCTTTTACGCCTACCTGGAAGAAGCGGGGGCCTTCTTAGGGGAGGTAAGCCTGTACCCCACCGCCCCCGGGGTGTACGAAATAGGCATTGTGCTGCACAGCGCCCACAGGGGCCGGGGCCGCGCCCAGGCGGGTCTGGCTCTTCTGCTGGACCAGGCCTTTGCCAAGATGGGCGCCCAGGAGGCAACCAACTGCTTTCAGCCAGAACGAAAGGCGGCGCTGCGTATTCACCGGGCGGCGGGGTTTCAGGTGGAGAGAGAAGAAGAGGGCCTGCTGCACCTCTCGCTGAAGCGGGAGAACTGGCGGCAGAAGGGGTAGCCAAAGGCCGCTCCGCAATACTATAAAAATCGAAAGGCAAGGATCAACATGGTAAAAGCAATTGTAGGCGCCTGCTGGGGCGATGAGGGTAAGGGGAAAATTACGGACGCGCTGGCGGAAAATTCTGACATCGTCATCCGCTTTCAGGGCGGCTCTAACGCGGGGCATACTATTATCAATGAGTACGGCCGCTTCGCCCTGCACCAGCTGCCCTCGGGCATTTTTAGGCAGAATATCATTAATATCATTGGCAACGGCGTGGCTTTGTCGGTGGAAAATTTCGTCGACGAGCTAAAATATGTGGAGAAGGGCGGCGTGCCCACCCCCAATCTCTTAATTTCCAACCGCTGCCAGGTGCTGATGCCCTATCACAAAGAGCTGGACGGCCTGGAAGAGGCCCGCCTGGCAGATAAGGCTTTTGGCTCCACCAAGTCCGGCATTGCGCCCTTTTACTCAGATAAATATGCCAAAATCGGCTTTCAGGTCAGCGACCTGTTTGACGATAAGGACAGCCTCTACGAGCGCATTGACCACGTGCTGGGCCTGAAAAACGTGCTGTACACCCAGCTGTACCACCGCCCGCCCCTGGACCGGGAGGAAATCTACCAGACTTTAATGGGCTATAAGGAGATTTTGGCCCCCTATGTGGCGGACACCACCGCCCTGCTGTACAATGCGGTGAAACAGGGCAAGACCATTCTGCTGGAGGGCCAGCTGGGCTCTCTGCGGGACCCGGACATGGGCATTTACCCCATGACCACTTCCTCTTCGCCTTTGGCTGGCTACGGCGCGGTGGGGGCGGGGGGCATCCCGCCCTATGCCATCCAGAAAATCTACTGCGTGGTAAAGGCATACTCCAGCGCGGTGGGGGCCGGGGAGTTCGTCTCGGAAATCTTCGGCGAGGAGGCCGAGGCCCTGCGCCAGCACGGCGGCGATAAGGGCGAGTATGGGGCTACCACCGGCCGCCCCCGGCAGGTGGGCTGGCTGGACCTGGTGGCCGCCCGGTACGGCTGCATGGTGCAGGGGGCCACAGACGTGGCCTTTACCGTGCTGGACGCCCTGGGGTATCTGGACGAGATTCCGGTCTGCGTGGCCTATGAGCTGGACGGCAAGCGCATCGACTATTTCCCGCCCACGGCCCAGCTGAAGCGCTGCAAGCCGGTGCTGGAGACGCTGCCTGGATGGAAGTGCGATATCAGCGGGGTCGCCCGGTATGAGGACCTGCCGGAGAACGCCCGGCGGTACGTGGAGTTTGCGGAAAAGGGCCTGGGGGTGCCGGTAACAATTGTGTCAAACGGCCCCAGCCGGGAGCATATGATTTATAGAAAGTAAGCGCGGGCCAGAGGAACAGAACGCGAAGCGAGAGCGCGGTGAAGGGGCATGAGGCCCCTTCCGAGGTCCAGGGCGAGAAGCCCTGGCCGCCGGAGGCGACCTAATCCCTTGACCTAAGCGGCGCGGAGAGATCAGCGGGGAGCAGTAATCAAAAGAGCAATATGTTTTTCAGTGGGGCCCACCCGCCCGCGCCGCAAAAAAGCAGCGCTTTTCGCCGGCGGAACGCCGCCGAAACAGCGGGCTCGCAGCAGTATGCCCCCAAAGAGCCAGCGCCACGAAATTCCCAAACTAAAACCGCCCGGCCCGCCAGCTACTGCGCCAGGCGGCGCAGCGGAAAGACCCGCCGCAGAGTGGTCCCTAAAGAGGCAGTGCCTTATGGTTAACGCAGATCCAAAGAGGGGATACCTCTTTGGAACCTGGCGGCACGGGGATGCCCGCGCCGCTCTGCTTGAAAATCGCCATGTATCGGTTTTTAAGTGCGTTTACGATAAAATCACCCAAAGACACAAACCAGCAGCGCGGGCACCCCGCCGTTTTACTCAAAATCATTCACTTGGAGGTACGCCTATGTGCGGAATCGTTGGCTATATCGGGGAGGACCAGGCCTCGCCCGTATTGTTGGAGGGCCTGGAAAAGCTGGAATACCGGGGCTATGACTCGGCCGGAGTGGCGGTGTACAACGACACCGGCCTGCATGTGGTGAAGTCCAAGGGCCGCCTGGCCGCCTTGAAGGGCCTGCTGGACCAGGGACAAAAGCTGCCCGGCACGGTGGGCATTGGCCACACCCGCTGGGCCACCCACGGGGCCCCCAGCGACGTGAACTCCCACCCCCAGGTCAGCGACGGGGGCCTGTTTGCCGTGGTGCACAACGGCATTATCGAAAACTACCTGTACCTAAAAAATCACCTGGCCCGCCGGGGGGTGGCCTTTGCCTCGGACACGGACACCGAGGTAGTGGCCCAGATGCTGGAATATTACTATAAGGGCGATGTGCTGGAGGCCATCCGCCAGGTCACCGCCCGGGTAGAGGGCAGCTACGCCCTGGGCATCCTCTGCGCCCAGTGCCCGGAAAAGGTGTTCGCGGTGCGCAAGGACAGCCCGCTGATTGTGGGCCTGGGAGAGGGCGAGAACTTTATCGCCTCGGACGTCACCGCCATTTTGGGCCGCACCCGGCGGATCTGCCGCCTGAACGACGGGGAGATCGCCGTGTTGGAGCGGGACCGGGCCAGCTTTTTCGACAGCGACCTGGACCCCCTGGAAAAGGAGCCCGAGCTGGTCCAGTGGGACGTGGCCGCCGCCGAAAAGGGCGGGTACGAACACTTTATGATGAAGGAGATTTGCGAGCAGCCCGAGGCCCTGCAAAAGACCATCTTTCCCCGCGTCCGAGAGGGGCGCGTCCAGCTGGACGGCATAGAGCTAAGCGCCCGGCAGATACGGGACCTTAACCGGGTGTATATCGTGGCCTGCGGCACCTCGTACCATGTGGGGGCTGTGGCCAAGTACGCCTTTGAAAAGCTGCTGCGCATTCCCATTGAGACGGACGTGGCCTCCGAGTTCCGCTACCGGGAGCCCATCCTGGACCAGGGGACCCTAGTAATCATCATCAGCCAAAGCGGCGAGACTGCCGATACCCTGGCCGCCCTGCGGGAAGCCAAACGCCAGGGGGCCCGCACCCTGGCCCTGGTAAACGTGGTGGGCAGCACCATTGCCAACGAGGCGGACGACGTGCTGTACACCTGGGCCGGGCCGGAGATAGCCGTGGCCTCTACCAAGGCCTACAGCACCCAGCTGGCCCTGATGGACCTGATCGTATTGTATATGGCCCAAGAACTGGGCGCCCTGCCCAGGGAACAGCTGGCAGAGCTCATTGCCCAGGTGGAGGACCTGCCCCAAAAGGCCCAGGCCTGCCTGGAGGACAAGGAGACCATCCAGTACTTTGCCTCCCAGTACTTTAACGCCAAGGATATGTACTTTATCGGTCGCAATGTGGATTACGCCGCCTCTTTAGAGGCTTCGCTGAAGCTGAAGGAGATCTCCTACATCCACTCCGAGGCCTACACCGGCGGTGAGCTGAAGCACGGGCCCATCTCCCTGATCGAGGAAGGCACTTTGGTCATTGCCATCTGCACCTATGAGCAGCTGTTTGACAAGATGATGGCCAATATCCGGGAGGTCAAGGCCCGGGGCGCGGTGGTGCTGGGTATTACCACAGAGGACCTGCGCCAGCGCCTGGCCCAGGAGACGGACTACCAGTTCTGTGTGCCAAAGACAGCGGACTTTATGCTGCCCTCCATGTCCATTCTGCCCTTGCAGCTGTTCGCCTATTACGTGGCCTCTATGAAGGGCTGCGACATCGACAAGCCCAGGAACCTGGCCAAATCTGTGACAGTAGAGTAAAGGAGGAGGGCGCGCCATGGATGCATCCCGGCTGGACGCTGTTAAAACCTTTGTGCTGGATATGGACGGCACCATCTATCTGGGGGACCGGCTGTTTCCCTATACCAAAGATTTTTTGCATAAGGTGCTGGCCACAGGCCGGGACTACTGTTTTTTCACCAATAACAGCTCCAAAAACCGAGAGGCCTATCTGCAAAAGCTGGGGGACATGGGCATTGACGTGCCGCCGGAGAAGATGCTGATTTCTAACGGGGTGATTCTCCGCTGGCTGCTGGCCCACCACCCGGGAGAGCAGGCCTATGTGGTGGGGACCCCCGCCCTGCGGGAGGACTTCCGGGCGGCGGGCATTGAGCCGGAGAGCACGAGCCCCGGCTACGTGGTGCTGGGCTTTGACACCACCCTGACCTATGAGAAGCTGCGGCTGGCCTGCGATTTTATCCGCCGGGGCGCGCCGGTGTATGGGGTAAACCCGGACTGGAACTGCCCGGTGGAGGGGGGCTTTATCCCAGACTGCGGGTCCATTGCGGCCCTGGTGAGGGCCTCTACCGGGGTGCAGTGCCAGTTTTTTGGCAAGCCCTCGGCCCACACCCTGAACTATCTGCTGGAAAAAACTGGCCGCCGGGGGGAGGAGCTGGCTGTGGTGGGGGACCGGCTGTATACAGACATTGCCGTGGCGGCGGGCAGCGGGGTGACCTCCATTTTGGTGATGAGCGGCGAGACCACCCCGGAGATGCTGGCCGGCAGTAAGATAAAGCCGGACCTAGTGTTTGGCGACCTGGGCCAGCTGGCGGCTTGTCTGGGCCCAGAGACAGAAAGATAAGAAATGAGCAGACATGGCCCGCCCGGTGCATATCTTTCCGCTGCCTGGAAAGGCTATTGCCAAAGGAGGGATTTTTTTGGAATATCTCAACGCGTTTTGGGTGGGGGGCGCTATTTGCGTAGTGGGCCAGCTGCTTATTGATTTGACCAAGCTGACCCCTGCCCGTATCATGGTGCTGTTTGTCACTCTGGGGGTGTTGCTGGGGGGCCTGGGGCTGTATGGCCCCCTGGTAGACTATGCTGGGGCCGGGGCCACGGTGCCCCTGTGCGGCTTTGGCTGGGCGCTGTCCGAAGGGGTTCGCAAGGCTGTGGTGGAACAGGGGTTTATAGGAGTTTTTACCGGCGGCCTTACAGCAGGCGCGGCGGGCACCACGGCGGCGGTGTTTTTCGGCTATTTAGCCGCGCTTCTGTCCAAGTCTCGGGATAAGTCATAAAGACCGGCTTGCGGCAAGCGGTTAGAGGCCTAAGAGAGGACCATGGTTTTTTCAGGAGCGGCATGGCTTTGGCCTGCCGTTTTCTGTTTTCGCCGTTGTTTTATGAGGAGGAAGCCCGCAAGGCCATTAAGAAATACAAATATTCCGCGGCGGAACTTGTCCGGGACTTCCAGCGGATGGTATTGCTCCCCCTTTTCTGTGAATATTTCTCCCATGATAGCTGTTTCTGTTTAGCATAATAGAAGGCGACCAACTTATATGGTTGATCGCCTCTATTTTTATACTATTCCCTGGCGGTTGCTCTTGCCTCCTGCATAGAAAGAAGCGAAGATTTTATCTTATCAAAGTATTCATCCATGCCAAAACTGCGCAGAACCTCATACTCAAAAGCGGAACGGGTTTTATCACATAGTTCTTCAGAGACTTTCTTAATTTTTCTTGCTTTCAGTTTTTCAAAAGCCTCCAAAATTTTTTGGCGGTCCGAAGCGCTTACCAACTTCGGGTTTAGCATATAACAATTTGCGATATTGTCTTTGTTTATATCTAAAACCCCAAGCCCCCGCCCAAAACCCGAGGCTTCAATATAAAACATCGTGAATATTGAGTTCAGCAAAGCATGGTTCAGCTCTTCATCGGGATAGGCCGCCTTATGTGTTAGACCAATCAACCTCTGGTTCACAAAAGACGGAGTTTCAAATTTTGCAAAGAACAGTCTTTGGTCGGGATTCATCATGGTAAATATCTCCGCGATCTCATGGTCTTGCAGCGTGTACCATTCCATTCCCTTTCTCTTCAAAACGCTTGGCAGCGGTTCTCCAACACCGTTTTTTTGGTCGGCAAATTTAGAAATCCATTCCAATGCGCCGGTGTGCCCAAGTGCCTTTAATTCGCTTAAAGACGCGTTACAGCAAAACGCGTCGTGGTCCGCGGTTGCGGTAAGCCCGGTTACATTTCTTGCATTGATCAGGACCTTTTTTAAATAGGTGTTTTCAATTCTGTGCTGCCCTTTTTGTGGGTAGAATAAGGCGTCCCACCCACGGCGGCTTCCTCTAAAAACACGAAAAACTTTGTTAAGAGGAACCATCTTGTCTTTTACATCCAGTAACCATTCCACGTTGTGAAATAGTGTGTTATAACAAACATTGAGGCTTAAAATGTCCTCTATCTGTTTTTGAGAATACCTTGACAGTTTGGAAACGGTTTTGTCAATTTCTGTTCCAAGTAAAGCGGAATTTAGCAGAGTTTTTTCCCCATCAGGGTCCCTTGATAAATCTTCCAAAGACCGTTTCCAAAGCCAGAAATCTGTATGAGGGCTTGGGGTGTTGGACTTCTTCTCTAATACAATGATGGTTGTCACAACATCGGCGTTCTTAAACCAGCGGCCCTTTCCGCTGATATGAACTTGTTTAATATGATATCGTTGCTTTAAGACCTCAATAAACTCAACGCCCGCGTTGGTGCCAAGCCATGAATTGGAAACAATCATGCCCAGCGTACCGCCCGGCTTAAGCACATCGGCGATCTTTGCGGCAATATAGCAATACAAATCTGATCTTACATTCAGTTCGCCGACCCATTCCATGTTTGATATCTCATCCTTGTCGTCCTCTGGAATGATCTCGAAGGGGACAAAGGGAAAATTAGAAACTACTGATCCAAAAGCGGGAAGGGAAAGATGCATTTCCTTGCCTGTTTCTGGGTTGACAATTGCCACATCGTCCCCAATGGATAAAGAAAGCGCGTTGTGCTGAAACAGCCGGTTAGCAAGATGGATGGTATCCGCGTCTGTCATGCTAAGATTCGCGATTTGCAAAGGATATTGGTATTTATCGCAGGCCCACACCGTTTCAACGGCGTCTTTGGGAGAAAGCCGCTCTTTTTTAATCTGAATAACAGCCTTTGAAATCGTTCCGGTTCCACAGCAGCAATCCAATACGGTATCCGCCCAATCTTTTACGGCTAAACGGACAAGCAGGTTTGCCAATTCAGGCGGCGTTGTATACTGCCCATTCATAGCCCGTTTGCTTGTTGCGACAGTTCCCTCCAAGATGTTTTGTAAGGCCTCTTGGTTAAGCTTTTCGATTCCATTATCCTTCAAAAAGTTTGAAAACTCCACAAAATCCTGCCAAGACATGTCTGGCAAAACGTCATCGTACCTGATTGGGGAAAACACATTGTAAAAATCGCATCTGGATGTAATTTTTTTGAAAATTTCGTTTGCTCCATTGGGTGTGGTGGCGTAATCAAGATCATGAATCATCAACGCGCTATTTTGTCTGTTTTTAATGACATGAGCAAAGATAATGCGGTTTGACCAATTCAAAATAATGGTTTTTGCATAGGCTTTGTATTTGTCCGTTTCGTCATGCTCGTATTCCGATTTAATTCCCATCCACCAGCGGTCAATATAAGCCGCCATAACCGAGTCGCGGAAAGCAGCCGCTTTTAGAGCATCCGCTACGGCGTCCTTATTCCGAAGAATAAGGGTTGCCATCATGCTTTCAGAAATAACGTCCCTAAAACTGGCATTGCGAAATTGGCCGGATACAAAATAGCCGTTAATCTCAAGGATAATTCGTTCCAGAAGCTTTTCCCAATCCCCACGATATGTCTCCACATCTGCTCTAGAATGAATATGGCTGGTTGCGTCCCATTGCTTGAACTTTGTAAAATTGTTTTGGTCGTCCCTTATGTAAAGAACCGCGTAGGAGAAGTTCCAAATTAAACAACTATTCAAATTTAGGGCAATGGCTTTTCGCTGCGCATCTTTGATGAAGGTTTCATCCTCAATGGGCACATCAGGCATCTTAAGTTCCCAACCCTGTAAAATGATGTTCTGCTCCTGGTTCCCGTAAAGAATGACATCGGGAAACATGGCGTTTCCCCGCCCGGTGGAAATGGTGCTTTCACCCCCAGCCCGCTTGATCATCAAATCATTGGCAGAGGTAATAGCATTGATTTTTGAGATCAGTTCTATTGCCCAACTGCGTTCGTTTTTTCGGAGGGTCGCTCCCACAGTAATCCCTGCCTTTTCTGTAAAATCTTTTATGAGATTGGTTTGTGCAATATGCTGCCGCGTCTCTTGGTCCAAACGTTCCCAGGCCAAAAACAGGCGCCGTTTTGCGACCTCAATGTAGTTGATTTCATCCTTTTTGAATAAAGCGACATCTTCATTTTTTTCAATGCCAATAAAGTTGCGGCCTTCCATAAGGGCGGCAACCAAAAAGGAACCGCTTCCAAATGTATTATCCAGAACTACATCTCCAGGGTCTGAATAGGTACGAATAAAGTATCGGCCCAGCTCAATGGGCTTTTGGGTAGGGTGGACCACCTCGCCTTCGCATTCAGCGGTTTTAACATAAATAATGTCAGTGGGGTAGCGTTCCCCTTCGCTGGTAACATGGACAGGCTGAAAATCTCCATAACTGCCGCTTAATTGATCTTTTCTAACCCCTTTGTCATACGGCTCCCCTTTTGTCATTTGCGGATGATACGTTGGCTGCTTTTTATAAAACACACAGACGTCTTCGTGCTTTCTTAAAGGCTGCTTTTTGGCATTGAGAAAATTTGTGGGTTTTGATTTTTCCCAGATCCATTTATATTTGTAATACTTTGGCTGGCTAAGAATTAATCTTGCGGTAAACAGTCCTTGGGAAGTAAGCACAATGGCCCCGTTTGGTTTGATAATTCGTAAATATTGTTCCCAAAGCAAATCTAATGGAATATAGCTATCCCACTGATTTTGAGTCATTCCATAGGGCAAATCGCAAAGAATCATGTCAATAGCGGCGTCTGGAATTCGCTTCATACATTCAAGGCAATCCTCTTCAAAAAGGCGATTGACCATAGAATCAAGTAATGCGTTTATATCAGGCATTGTCTTGTCCTTCCCTGGGTTCATCATAAAAATCGAGAATATCCTCAACACCATTATGAAGCGTCCCGCAGATCTTCTCAATGGCATCAAGAAATCAGTAATGATTGCGCTTCAAAAGCTTTTTATATAGTATCCCTGTAAAGCCGTCCTCTGTGCTTATATACTCCCTCATTATATCATGCATGTGTAAATAAATCAATGAGGATGCAAACTCTTCCCTGCCGGAGACCATTTGCTACTTCATAGCATAATAATCACCCCAAAATATTCCCTTTGGACACGCCCGCAAAAACATTCCCTGTTCATCGCAGCGCTGTGAGACGGCTGAAACGATTTTGTCTTGCCCATTTCTGGCTCCATCGTTGGTAAAATGTGGGCGAATGACCTTGCTTTTATCCATGGGCAAAAAATAACGGGTGCCCGGCTTTCACCGAATACCCGTTATCCTGTTTACCAGCCCCCGCCGGACGGATGATGCCATAACGAAAATGACAAGCACCCGTACAAGGGCCGCAGGGCCTGATTTTTGGGCCTTTACTGGATGGAGCAGTCCAGATAGTGTTCCAGCTCTTCCTCGTCCTTTTTGTGGTCCAGGTAGAGCAGCAGCGCAGTGATAGAGGCCGCGACGGCCGCAATGGCGGTAATGATACCGATGAACAGAGAAATTTTTGTCCCTTTTTTCATGGTGGTGACCCTCTTTCTTTTCAGGAATGAAGCAAGGCTGGCAGAAAAATAGTATTTGCCAAAAGGCGGCGTTTATTGCGGCTAAAGGGCCGTTTTCCGCCCAAAGAATAGACTCTATGTAAATCATACTCATTTTTGTGGGAAAAGTCAATATAAAACTTGTGAACAACTGAAAATTGTTTGAAAAATCGAAAACCCACCGCCCTGTTTCCATCTCCTTAAAACTTCAAAGGCGCCCTATAAACAGAAAAGGCCCGGGCGTTCGTTTGCGAAAAACGAACCCCAAGCCCTGCGGCCGAATTTATAGAGCCTGTATCACAACAGGACGAGACAAAAAGGAAACGGAGCTTACGCACCGGCGTGCAGCTTTTTGTCTAAAGCGGCTTTCTTTCTGGCGGCGTTATTTTTGTGGATAATGCCCTTTGCAGCGGCCTGGTCTATTTTCTTCACAGCTGCGCACACAACGGCGGCTTTATCGCTGGCATTGGTCTCAATGGCCACGTTAGCCTTCTTGATCTGCGTCTTGAGCTGGGAATTAACAGCCTTATTTTGCAGGGTCTTTGTAGCAATGACCTTCACGCGCTTTTTTGCAGATTTGATGTTTGGCAAAGCGTAACACCTCCTTACCCATCACTATACAACATGTATCATACCACAAACCCGGCCAAAATGCAAGCTCTTTTTGCGCCGGGGCGGTGGTTTTCGCCATTATCCCCAAAGCCCCCGCAGGTAGCGCACTGCGGCGGCGGCGTCCTGGTCCAGCTTTTCCTCTGGGCAGCCCTGGGATAGGTCGTGCCACACCCGAATATCCCGCCCCACAGTTCCGCCCATGCGCACAAAGGGCTCCATCACCACTGTGCCGGTATAGCCAATATCACCCAGGGCCTCCCCAATCTCCTCCCAGGGGATGCGTCCGCCGGGGAAGGGCGGGCGGCGGTTGGCCTCGCCCACATGCAGGTGCCCAAGATACGGCCCCGCCAGGCGGATGGCTGCCCCAAAGGAGTCCTCTTCAATGTTCATGTGGAAAGTGTCCAGCATCACCTTTACGTTGGGCCGGTCCACCTGAACCACAAAGTCTACAGCCTCCTGGCAGGTGTTTAGCAGATACCCCTCGAAACGGTTCAAAACCTCCATACCCAGGGTAATGCCGTAGTCCGCCGCCATATCTGCCAGGGCGCGGGTATTTGCCACGCTACGCCGCAGGTCTCCAGGCTTGTCTGGGGGAACAGAGTAGTCCGCTGGCCAATAGGAGTACAGCCCCCCGCCCAGCTTTTCTATGCCTGCCAGCTTCATCTTCTCAAAGATGCCCTGGTATTTGGCAAAGGCGGCCTTTACCACCGCTGGGTCGGAGTCCGCGATATGATAGGCGCGGCTGGGGCCGTAGCCGCCGGTTAAAATAATTCCAGCCTCCTGGGCCTTTTCCCGCAGCTCCAGCAAATACTGGTCGCTGGCCTCGGTCAACTTCTGGCAGGCCACCTCTAAAATATCGAACCCCAGCCTTTTCACTTTTTCCACATAGGGGATAAAGTCTCCGCCCCATTCCTGCTCCCAGTAGGCGTAGTAAATGCCGTATAACATCTGGCTTTCTCCTTAATAAATTCAATGTATGGGCTCCCACAGCGCCACCTGGCCACTGGTCCGGGTCCTTTTTAGGTCGATCAGCCGTTGGTTTTCGCTGCCGCGAAAAGAAAGCTCCAAATTGCGCTTTGCCTCTATAAAGGGGCCGTCCACCAGCAGGTCGGTTTCGTCCAGCAGGGCCTTTACCCCAGGGCTGGGCAGGTCCAGCAGCTCCTCATAGGTATAGCCTGTGTACACCACCACGTCTTTGCCCGTGCCGTGCACCAGCCGGGCCAGGTGGGCCAGGGGCTCTGGCTGGCAAAAGGGTTCGCCCCCGCTAAGGGTGATACCCTTTAGGATGGGATTCCCTTGAAACTGGGCAAAAATGTCCTGGGTGTCCATCTCGCGCCCCCCTTGAAAGGGCAGAGACTGGGGGTTATGGCATCCAGGGCAATGGTGCGGGCAGCCCTGGACAAACACCGCATAACGTATACCAGGGCCATCCACAATCGATTCCTTTACAATACCTGCCACTTGAAGAGTCATAAACATCCTTTCCACAGCGCAGCAGCGCAAGCGCTGCACCCAATGTCGCGGGCAACGTGACGTTGCATCCAATGTCGCGGAGTCGGGCAAAGCTGCGCCCTCGTCAGTGTAAACCGTTAGCATAGCCAGCGCGTTCCTCTGGAAACTCCCGGGCAGCGCAAGCGCTGCACCTTTAGTCGCGGAGTCGTTCGCCCTGGCTCACTCGCAGGTGTAAACCATTGGCATAGCCAGCGCGTTCCTCTGGAAACTCCCGGGCAGCGCAAGCGCTGCACCTTTAGTCGCGGAGTCGTTCGCCCTGGCTCACTCGCAGGTGTAAACCGTTAGCATAGCCAGCGCGTTCCTCTGGAAACTCCCGGGCAGCGCAAGCGCTGCACCTTTAGTCGCGGAGTCGTTCGCCCTGGCTCACTCGCAGGTGTAAACCGTTAGCATAGCCAGCGCGTTCCTCTGGAAACTCCCGGGCAGCGTGACGCTCCCGGCATGGGCCTTTCTTTATGTATCTCTTTAGCCAATACGGGCCCCACTCCTTCGGCCCCTGTCCGCGCTGGCTGGGCCAGAAGCTAACACCGGCAAGTGAGCCCAAGCGAACGCCCCCGCGACATTGGATGCAACGTCACGTTGCTTGCGCTGGGCGGCTGCTATTGCCAGGGGATGGGGCGGCGGTTTTCAATGGACTGCTCTTGCCGATAGGTTAGGGGCGTAAGGGTTACGTAACCGTCGTTCAGGCTGTTCCAGTCATCGGTTTCACCTGGGGTGTGCTTGGGGCACAGGGAGGGCGGCCAGTAGTAGCTCTGCCCATTGGGCGAGGTCCGGTATTCATAAGTGCCTTTCCAGGGGTTGCTGCCCAGAGGGGCCCAGCGGATGCCCTTGATTTGCTGAATGGGCAGGCCCGGTATGTTAATGTTTAGCACCTGGTCAAAGTCGTTTTCAATGTCCAGTAGGTCAAACAGGCATAGAAAGGTCTCAACAATCAGCTGCTCGTCCGTGCCCTGGGGGGCGGAAAGGGCAATGGCTTTTACGCCCATCATGGCGGCCTCCAGGGCGGCGGCTACCGTGCCGGAATAAGGCACGTCCAGGGCGGTGTTCTGGCCGTTGTTGGGGCCGGAAATCACCAGGTCCACCGGGCCGGGGGCAAAGTTCAGCAGGCCCAGGCGGGTGCAGTCGGCAGGAGTGCCGGAAACAGACCAGGCCGTTACCCCATGGGGAAAGTCCGCGCTGTGGGCAAAAAGCGGCTCGTGCAGGGTGACGCCATGGCCCACCGCGCTGCGGTTTTGGGTGGGGGCTGCCACAGTGACCATGTGACTGCGCATTAACGCGCCCGAAAGGGCCCAAAGGCCAGAGGCGTTAATACCGTCGTCGTTTACAAGCAGGATATTCATGTACGACCTTCCTTTCCCGAAATATAGCGGGGGTTAACCCCGGCTGGCCAGGGAGTGCTTTACCCGGTCCCGCTCCTCGGCGCGTTTGGCGTTGTTCCAGCGGTCCGTGGTGCCCACCAGGTAGCCGGTAATGCGGCGAATGCGCTCGAAGTCGCGGCCCTCGCCCACAGTGATTTGATCCGTGCCGGAAATCATGGCGTTTTTCTTAGAAGTGTTAGACATAGTTAGTTCCTCCTTATAAGTAAATTATATCAAAAATATAAGATTTTGTCAAAGGGGTATTAGAACTTGTTGGAACAATCACAAGCGCCGCCTTTTTACCAAGAAAGCGGACTCTTTCGGGGTCAGCCCCTCTCGCTGGCGGTACAGCCCGCGGCTTTCTCCTTGCAATTCACCGCTTTTGGGCCAAAAGACCTCATTCCCTCTATTTTTAGCTGATAAGGCTGGAATAGTCCGGTACGTCGTGGTACTTTTTCCGCAGTTCCTCCAGCTTCTCCAGGGGCACGCCCTCTCCCGCGTGGCGGCCGCACCGGGGGCAGACCTCATCGATGATGCCGTTATACCCGCAAACCGGGTCCCGGTCCACCGGGTGGTTCACCGAGCCGTAGCCCACCCCGGCCTCTTTCATGCAGCGGATCACGCTCTCAAAGGCGTCGATATTCTTGCAGACGTCCCCGTCCAGCTCCACATAGCTGATGTGCCCCGCGTTGGTCAGGGCGTGGAAAGGGGCCTCTTTCTGGATTTTCTCAAAGGCGCTGATGGGATAGTACACGGGAATGTGGAAGGAGTTGGTGTAGTAATCCCGGTCCGTGACCCCGGGGATGATCCCAAACTTCTTTTTGTCAATGCGGGTAAAGGTGCCGGAAAGCCCTTCGCCCGGGGTGGCCAGCAGGGTGAAGTTCAGCCCCGTCTCTTTCGAGAGGCCGTCCATCTTTTTGCGCATATAGGTGATGATCTCCAGCCCCAGCTTGTAGCTCTCCTCGCTTTCCCCGTGGTGCTTGCCGGTCAGGGCCTTTAGGGTCTCGGCCAGGCCGATGAAGCCCACCGAGAGGGTGCCGTGCTTTAAGACTTCGGCCACGGAGTCGTTGCGGTCCAGCTTCTCCGAGTCGATCCACACCCCCTGTCCCATGAGGAAGGGGTAGTTATAGGCTTTTTTGCTGCACTGAATTTTGAAGCGGTGCAAAAGCTGCTCTACGCACATAGCGATGCGCTCATCCAGGATGGTGTAGAACTTTTTCACGTCCCCCTTGGCCTCAATGCCGATGCGGGGCAGGTTGACAGAGGTAAAGCTTAGGTTGCCCCGGCCGCAGGTGGTCTGGCGGTCCGGGTCGTGGACATTGCCCATCACCCGGGTGCGGCAGCCCATATAGGCCACCTCGGTGTCGTAGTCCCCGGCCTTGTAGTATTGCAGGTTAAAGGGCGCGTCAATAAAGCTGAAGTTGGGAAACAGCCGCTTGGCGGAGACCCGCATGGCCAGTTTGAACAGGTCGTAGTTGGGGTCGCCCTCGCTATAGTTGACCCCTTCCTTTACCTTGAAGATCTGCACCGGGAAGATGGGCGTCTCCCCGTCTCCCAGGCCGGCCTCGGTGGCCAGCAGCAGGTTGCGGATGACCATGCGGCCCTGCTCGCTGGTGTCGGTGCCGTAGTTCAGAGAGGAGAAGGGCACCTGGGCCCCTGCCCGGGAGTTCATGGTGTTCAGGTTGTGCACCAGGGCCTCCATGGCCTGATAGGTGGCCTTGTCCGTCTCCCGCCAGGCGGTCTCTTTGGCATAGGCCGCAGCGTCGCTGGCCTCCTCCCAGGTGACCTCTTCAAAGCCGCTGTCTTTCTGGTGCTTGGGCAGGAATTTGGCAAAGCGCTCTGCATACTGGTCCACGTTCTTCATGGTAACCTTGCTGTGCAGGGCCACCCGGGCGGCCTCTACCATGGCCTCGGCCTGGCCGTGGGGCATGACCTTCATAAGCTGAAAGAACTGGGTGAGGGCCTTAAAATACTCCTTGTTATAGGTGGCGTCCACCCCCAGGGCCATGGAGTAGTCGAAGATGGGCACGCTCTGGCCCCCGTGCATCTCGTTTTGGTTGGCCTGAATGGCAATGCAGGCCAGGGCCGCGTAGCTGCGGATGTCCTTTGGCTCCCGCAGGTAGCCGTGGCCAGTGGAGAACCCGTTTTTGAACAGCTTGATCAGGTCAATCTGGCAGCAGGTCTCGGTAAGGGTGTAGAAATCCTTGTCATGAATGTGGATGTCCCCCTCCTCGTCGGCTTTGGTCAGGTGGGGGGGGATGACGTACTTGTCATAAAAGCTCTTGGCTCCCTCGGACCCATACTTCAGCATGGTGCCCATGGCGGTGTCCGCGTTAATATTGGCGTTTTCCCGCTTCAGGTCCACGTCCTCGGCGGGGACAAAGGTGAGGGCCGAGTAGATTTTCACCAGCTCGTCGTCCATTTCCCGCAGGCGCTGGTGCTGGGCCCGGTAGAGAATATAGGCCTTGGCGGTTTTGGCGTACCCGGCGGTGATGAGCTTTTCCTCCACAATATCCTGGGTGCGCTCTACAGTGGGGGTTTCCTTCATTTTTTCCAGCTCTGCCACCACCTGGGCGGTCAGCTGGTCCAGGTCGGCCTCGGTAAAGCGTTCGGCGGCCAGGCGGACGTTGGCCTTGAAGATGGCGTTGCGAATTTTGGTGGCGTCGAATTTGACCTCTTGGCCGTTGCGTTTGACAATGATGTTTGGCATCTTGATGGATTCAACTCCCTGATATGTTTAAGCTAAATGCAGCGGTAGTTTCGGTAATGGCGCGGGACAAAAGCCCCTGGAGAACGCCCCCGGGAGAAAGCTTCCCTGGGAGGGCACAGTTTTTATTATAAGACAAAAGCGCCGGGCTGTCAATACCTTCTTTCTATGCTTTGCACTATATCTTGTGTGAATAAAAAATCATCCCAGAGATATAACCCAAAATATAGGTATGGCAAAGGGGCCCCGCAAGGCCCCGCGCCGCCAGTGTTTTCTAAGAGAAGCCGCCCTTACTCCTCCTCTTTTGTCACCGCTATATTCAGTTCCCGCAGTTGTGCCTCGGTCACCTGGCTGGGAGCGCCCATCATCACGTCCTGGGCGCTCTGGTTCATGGGGAAGGCGATGACCTCCCGAATGTAGCTCTCGCCGGTGAGCAGCATAATCAGCCGGTCCACTCCAGGGGCCGCGCCCGCGTGGGGGGGCGCGCCGTAGCAAAAAGCACTGTACATGGCCGGGAACTTGCCCCGCACGTCCTCCTCGGTCAGGCCCACCAGCTGGAAAGCCTTTACCATAATCTCCGGGTCATAGTTCCGCTCCGCGCCAGAGGCCAGCTCGTAGCCGTTGCACACCAGGTCGTACTGGCAGGCCCGCAGGTCCAGGGGGTCCAGCTCGCCCCGCTCGGCCTTTAAGAGGGCCTCCATGCCGCCGTTGGGCATGGAGAAGGGGTTGTGGCCAAACTCCAGCTGGCCGCTCTCCTCGCCAATCTCATACATGGGGAAGTCCACAATCCAGCACAGGGCGTACTGGTCCTCGTCCATATGCTCCGGGCAGGCGGCCCCCAGCAGCCTGCGGGCCACGCCGGCGGTCTTTTGGGCCGCGGCTTTGGGGCCTGCGGCCAGCATGACCAGGGCCCCGGGCTTTAGCTCTAACGCGTCTATGACTTTTGCGGCCAGGGCGGGGTCGCTGTTCATGAACTTGGCGATGCCCCCGACAATCTCCCCCTTCTCGTCCACCTTGAACCAGTAGACTTTCTGGGCGGTCTGCACCTCTACCTCGGCGCAGATTTTGTCAATGGCCTTGCGGGCCAGGGCGCAGCCGCTTACAGGTACGGCCTTGACCACCGCGTTTTCAAAGGGGCCAAAGCCGCAGCCGCCCAATAAACCGGTGACGTCCCGCAGCTTTAGGTCAATGCGCAGGTCGGGCTTGTCGCTGCCGTAGTCCTCCATGGCCTGTAGGTAGGGGATGCGCACAAAGGGTCCGCTGCTGGTCCGGCTGTAGCAGCCGAACTGCTGAAAGACTGGGGGCAGCACCTTTTCCAGCACGGCGAACACATCCTCTTGGGTGGCGAAAGCCATCTCCATATCCAGCTGGTAGAACTCGCCTGGCGACCGGTCCCCCCGGGCGTCCTCGTCCCGGAAGCAGGGGGCGATCTGGAAGTACTTGTCAAAGCCAGAGGCCATCAGCAGCTGCTTGAACTGCTGGGGCGCCTGGGGCAGGGCGTAGAACTTGCCCGGGTGCTTGCGAGAGGGCACCAGGTAGTCCCGGGCCCCCTCTGGGGAGGAGGCGGTGAGGATGGGGGTGGTGATCTCCAAAAACCCCTGGTCCTCCATAGCGTGGCGCAGGGCGCTGACCACCCGGCTGCGCAGGACGATATTGCCCTTTACCTGGGGATTCCGCAGGTCCAGGTAGCGGTAGCGCAGGCGCTGGGCCTCGTCGGCGTCCCGGGAGAAGTTGATCTCAAAGGGCAGCTCGTTGTAGCGGCAGCGGCCCAGGACCTGGATTTCGCTGGGAGCTATTTCAATATCGCCGGTGGGGATCTTGGGGTTTTTGTTGGTGCGTTCCCGGACAGAGCCGGTCACGGCGATGGTGGTCTCTTTGTTCAGGGGTTTTACCTGGGCCAGCAGGTCCGGGGTTTCAATGACCACCTGGGTGGTGCCGAAGAAGTCCCGTAGTACCAAAAAGGCCACGCCGCCGCCCACCTCACGGAGGTTTTCCAGCCAGCCGGTAAGGGTGACGGTTTGCCCGGTGTGAGAGAGGCGGAGCTCGCCGCAGTTGTGGGTACGATACATGATGAATCACTCCTAAGAGAATAGTGTGTAAAAGAAAGGAAGCGCCAGAAAAGACCGGCAGATAGAAGGGTGCAGGGGCAATGCTCCTGCCGAGGTCCAGGGCGAGAAGCCCTGGCCGCCGGAGGCGACCTTGTCCTTGCGGCGGCGCGAAAGTAAAACCGGGAAACGCCTGCCCGGCCCAGATCCCCAAGATAAAAAGGGAGCATAGACGCGCGCCGCCCAGCTAGCCAGCAAATTGTAAAAATCAGCGAAGCGAGATTTTTACAAGAGCGGAAAGTAAGCAGACAGGCCCCCAAGAGGAGAGGCCGTAATCAGCCGCCCAAAAAATATTGTAAAACCAGCGAAGCGAGATTTTTAGAAGAGCGGAAAGTAAGCAGACAGGCCCCCAAGAGGAGAGGCCGTAATCAGCCGCCAAAAAATATTGTAAAACCAGCGAAGCGAGATTTTTAGAAGAGAGGAAAGTAAGCAGACAGGCCCCCAAGAGGAGAGGCCCTTATCAGCCGCCCAAAAAATATTGTAAAACCAGCGAAGCGAGATTTTTAGAAGAGAGGAAAGTAAGCGGACAGGCCCCCAAGAGGAGAGGCCGTAATCAGCCGCCCCAAAAATATTGTAAAACCAGCGAAGCGAGATTTTTAGAAGAGAGGAAAGTAAGCGGACAGGCCCCCAAGAGGAGAGGCCGTAATCAGCCGCCCAAAAAATATTGTAAAACCAGCGAAGCGAGATTTTTAGAAGAGCGGAAAGTAAGCAGACAGGCCCCCAAGAGGAGAGGCCGTAATCAGCCGCCC
>NZ_JAWXXL010000004.1:0-138950 GCF_034334985.1 Acutalibacter intestini
AGACAGGCCCCCAAGAGGAGAGGCCGTAATCAGCCGCCCCAAAAATATTGTAAAACCAGCGAAGCGAGATTTTTAGAAGAGCGGAAAGTAAGCGGACAGGCCCCCAAGAGGAGAGGCCGTAATCAGCCGCCCCAAAAATATTGTAAAACCAGCGAAGCGAGATTTTTAGAAGAGCGGAAAGTAAGCGGACAGGCCCCCAAGAGGAGAGGCCGTAATCAGCGAAAGTGTTTTTATGATTGACAGGGCCGAGGGCCCATGGCTGGGAGCGGCTTCTGCGAAAACGGGGGAGAAGAGCCTTTACTTATAGGGGGAGGATCTTATTGGGGAATCTACCAGCGGGCCGCTATTTCGGCGGTGTTCCACCGGCGAAAGGCGCTGGGGGAGCGGCGCGGAACTGGGCGGTTCTCTTTGGGCGGTCTACTTTTGGCGGGGATTGAGGGACTACGTTCACTTTCCGCGCCGCTAAGGGCAAGGTCGCGGGGGCTTCTCGTCCCCGCACCCCTCGGCAGGAGCTTTGCCCCTGCACTCTTTTGCCGCTACGCTGTTTTCTCTTTGGGCTAGAGGGCTAGGCTTTCCGGTTTGGTGGTGGCCGTTAGGTAGCTCTCTATAAATTTTTCGCCGATCTCCACCGGCTCGGCTTGGCCAGTTTTCATCTCCTTCATCTGGGCTTGTCCAGTGGCCAGCTCTTCCTCGCCCAACACCAGGCTATACCGGGCCCCGATTTTATCCGCGTACTTCATCTGGGCTTTCAGCCCCCGGCCGCACACGTCGCAGTCTGCCGCCACGCCGCAGCTGTGCAGTAGATCACAAAGTTCCAGAGCTTTCATCTGGGCCGCCGGCCCCATGGAGGCAATGTACACCTGGCAGCGGGCCCCCTGGTCAAAGTCTGCGCCCTGCTTCTCTAGGGCCAAGAGAATGCGGTCCAGTCCCAGGCCAAAGCCCAGGGCCGGGGTGGGCTTGCCGCCCATCTCCTGGATCAGGCCGTCATACCGTCCGCCGCCGCCCAGGGCAATGCCCAGGCTTTGGGAGGGGAATTCGAACACAGTCCGGGTGTAGTAATCCAGGCCCCGCACCAGGCCGGGGTCCAGGGTAAAGTCAATATGCAGGGCGGTCAAAAGCTCCTGCACCCGAGCAAAGTGGCTTTTGCAGTCCTGGCAGAGGTACTGGGTGATTTTTGGCGCGCCAGCGGCAATCTCCTGGCACTGGGGACTCTTGCAGTCCAGAATGCGCATGGGGCTGCGGTCCAGCCGGGAGAGGCAGGTCTCGCACAGCTGGTCCTTGTGGCCGGTGAAGAATTCTTTTAGGGCTTTGTGGTATTCCTTCCGGCAGGTAGCGCAGCCAATAGAGTTCAGTTGCAGGCCTACGTCGTGCAGCCCCAGACGTTTGAAAGCAGACATGGCCATGGCAATCAGCTGTGCGTCGGCCACGGGCTCGGCGGCGCCGAACACCTCGGCGCCAAAGGTGCGGAACTCCCGCATACGGCCGGCTTGGGGTTTTTCATAGCGGTAGCAGGGAATATTGTAGTACAGCCGTATCGGGTAGCCGCTGTTATACAGGCCGTTTTCCAGCATGGCCCGGGCTGCCCCGGCAGTACCCTCGGGCCGCAGGGTTACAGAGCGCCCGCCCTTATCTGTAAAGGTATACATCTGTTTTTCCACCACGTCGGTTACGTCGCCCATGCCCCGTTGGAAGAGCTCGGTGTGCTCAAACACCGGGGTGCGTATTTCGGCAAAGCCGTTCAGCTCTGCCTCGCTGACCAGCGCCTGCTCCACCGCGCGCCATTTGGCGGTCTGGGCAGGGGTCAGGTCCTGGGTGCCCTTTGGGGCCTTGGTAATCAGGTCCATATAGAGAATCACATCCTAATAAGAATTTTCAGAGGAAAGAGAACGGCGCGCCCCGTAGACTGGCGGACAGAAGAGGGGCGGGAACCCACCCCCGCGCCCACTGCTGCCGCGCCGCTTTTCTCACGGTTTCGTTCATGTAAAAAAAGGGCGCGCCTTCTTGGCTCGCCCCTCTGGGTGGCCTCCCCTTATTATAAAGGGAACGGCCCATTTAATCAATAGCCTGAAAAAATTTACCCTTTTACAATGTCCCGCCAGTCCAGGTCGCCCCGCTCCAGGCCATGTACAAGAACCTCCGCCGTGGCAATATTGGTGGCCACAGGGATATTGTGTTGGTCGCACAAACGCAACAGGTTTAAGGCGCTGGGTTCGTTGCTTTGGGGGTTCAATGGGTCCCGGAAAAACAGCAGCAGATCAATCTCGTCACAGGAAATGCGGGCGGCAATCTGCTGGTCTCCGCCCTGGGGGCCGCTTAAAAACCGCTGTAGGCTTAGGCCCGTGGCCTCGGAAATCATCTTGCCCGTTGTGCCGGTGCCGCATAAGCTGTGGTGGCTTAATATGCCGCAATAAGCAATGCAAAACTGCACCATCAATTCCTTTTTGGCGTCGTGCGCTGTCAAAGCAATGTTCATACAAAACTCCTCCGTTCAACAGTATAATAAAATTATATAATAGGCGTTTCTGCTTGGTAATCATAAAGGACCCTTGGTCCTATAGTCTGCTGGGCATGGGCACAGCTTCTCCTTCCAGCCGGGCCGCCATGCGGGAGAGGGCCATCATGCCGGGCGAATCCTCCCGGGCGGGTTCGCCCTTTTGGAATGCCGCGGCCAGAGAGATGTCCTCTGGGACAAGGCCAAACAGCCGCAGGCCCGAAGCGTCAATAATGGCGTCTAGATCGTTGTAGACCCCTGCTTCGTCAAAAGCTTCGTCGTTAAAGCGGTTGATGGCCAGACGCTTGTCCGCCACCCCCAGCCGGTCCAAAAGCTGACGCACCGTACTGGCGCTGCGCACGCACACAGGGTCTGGACTGCAAATCACCAGGGCCCGGTCAGCCGCGCAGGCGGCAGAGCGAAAGCCATCCCCCACGCCAGCGGGGGAATCCAGCAGCACATGGTCGTAATAACGCTTCAGCAGGGGCACCAACCGCCGCATGACCCCTGGACTCACCCGGTTTTCGCCGCTGGCAGGCGCGGGCAAAAGAAACAGTCCCTGGCTGCCCGGGCAGGGATAAATGGCCTCCGCCGGAGAACACCGGCCGAACACCACGTCGGAGCTGTCAAAAACTAGGCTTTCCTCCGTGCCGGTCATACGGTCCAGGCTTCTCAGCCCGGCGTCGCAGTCCACCAAAAGAACCCGGCGGCCGCGGCGAGCCAGCGCACGGCCCAAGCCGACTGCGGCGGTGGACTTGCCCACGCCGCCCTTTCCGGAGGTGATAACGGACGCGATTCCCATATGGAACACCACCTCGTCTACCATCTTACCACAGAAATGGAGTTTTGTCAAAAACAAATATTATTTTTTAAGAATTATATTGAATGCGCACAAAAAACGGAACGAAGATTTGTTATCTCTTGAAGCTCATTTTTCAATATTTTAGCCAACTGGGGAATAAATTCATTGTATAATCAGATTTGGAGAAATTGTTTTCCATTATAGTTAACGCAGTTCAAAAGAGGTAATACCTCTTTTGAACCTGGCGGCACGGGTATGCCCGCGCCGCGCTGCTTGAAAATCGCCATGTACCGATTTTCAAGTGTGTTTACTATATACGGATGGGTCACAATTCTTCCGGCTTTTTCCAAGAAAAAAGGACACACGGCCCTACTGGCCCGTATGCCCTTTTGTTGTGTTGATAAGGTACGGCTTAGCCGCTGCCTTCCCAGGAATCGTCCTCTGGACCTTCCTCTCCGCTGTATTCTTCTCCTTCCTCATCCTCTTCCGGTTGGTCCCCGGGTTCTGGGGTCTGGCCGCTGCCCCGGTAAAAGGGCGTATCGTTGCTGGGGATGGGGGTGGGGTCAGCCGCCTCTGGTTGTGAGGGGTCGGGCGAGGGCGCGGGCGCGCCGCCGGTAAAGATGGTGTCTGGGATATCGCTGCCCCGGCTGGGCTGGGGAGTGGGGGTGGGGGTGGGGTCTGGCGTGGCGCTGGGCGTGTCGTTTCCACTGGGCTGGTCTCCGCTGGGGGAGGGGCGGGGAGAACCAGAGGGGAATTGGGCGGCCTGCTCCCTGCGGGCGGCCTCTTCGTCCAGCTCCTCCTTGGTCTTTAAAACCTTCCCGTCGTCATCCACCATATTACCGTCTTGGTCAAACTTATGGCCCTCCTCGTCCCAGGTGTAGAACTCAAAGTAGGCGTCCAGAATATCCTTGGCCACGTTTTGGGCATGGGGGCCCTGGTGGCCGTGCTGCAGCATCACAGCCACAGCAATTTTGGGGTCCTCGGCTGGGGCGAAGCAGATAAAGCTGATGTTTTCGCCCGTGCCCCCCTCTTTGTAGGGAATGCCGGAGGTCTCGGCAGTGCCGGTTTTACAGGCCACAGACACCGGGTAGTTGGAGAAAACCCCCCGGGCCGTGCCGCTGGTAGCGGTTTGGCACATGGCCTGGGTGACCACGGCGGTAACGTCTGGGCTGATCTCCGCGTCGTAGAGCAGTTCGGGCTGATAGCGTTCAATCAGCTCCTGGCCGGAGTAGTCCAACACATTCTGTAAAAAGTGGGTGCGGTAGCGCCTGCCCCCGGTGGCGATGGTGGCCGCGTAGGTGGCCAGCTGAATGGGTGTGAAGAGGTCGTCCGCCTGGCCAATGGCCGCCTGGGCGGTGTTGCCGTCCGTCCACTGGGCGCCGGTGTCCGCGTGCAGGTTCCGGTAGGTCTGGGGGCTGGTCATGTTGCCCTTTTCCTCGTACAGCTCTACGCCTGTGTACTCCCCCAGGCCAAAGCACTGGGCGTAGGCGTCCAGCCGGCGGATCTTCAGGTCCAGCCCTAGCTGGCAGAAATAGGCGTTGCAGGACTCGGCAATGGCTGTATACATATTGGCGTTGCCATGCATATCGGTGCAGGCCAGGTCCAGGTCCTCGTAGACAAAGTGCATGTTGCAGTCATAGATGCTCTCTCCCGCGCCCACTATGCCCTCTTGCAGGCCCGCAATAGCCACCAGAGGCTTGAACACCGAGCCCGGGACGTAGCGGCCCGTAAGGGCCCGGTTGTTTAGGGGCTGATACACCAGGTCATCCAGAAGGCTTTGATGGTATTCCCCGTCATAGGATTCGCTGCCCCGGGTAATTTTATTTAGGTCATAGCTGGGGTAAGAGGAACAGGCCAAGACCCCGAAGTCTGAGATGTCAATGGCCACGGCCGCCCCAGAGATGCAGTCCTTCTTGGGGTCCTTGTACGTGGAGGCAGCGAAGCTGGCCTGTATGTTTTTTTCCAGGGAACGGTTGGCCACGGTTTGCAGGTAAGAGTCCAGGGTCAGCTGTACCGTGTGGCCCTGTTCGGGCTGGATGCGCAGGGCGGTGGTGGTTACATTGCCGTTTTCGTCTGTGTACACGGCCTCCTGCCCCCGCTTGCCCCGCAGATATTCCTCAAAGGCCCCCTCGGCCCCGTCTATGCCCACAATATCCTTGGTCCTGTACCCGGCAATATTGGTCTCGCTGTCATAAAGGGTACCGTTTTCCTTTGCTTTTTCCAGCCCGGCCTCGCTGATTTCTCCTGTGGAGCCGATTAGGTGGGGGGCCAAAAAGCCGTCCTCGTCATAGTAGCGGCTCACGTTTACCCGGGTTTCAACGCCTGGCCAGCGGTTGGCGCTCTCTCGAAACACGCCCACGGTCTCGGAGCTCACCCCTGTGGCGAACACATAGGGCTCGTTAATGGAAAAGCCGTCCCGGGTCATACAGTACCGCACCGCCACCACGGTACGGGTATCCTCTTTGGAAAAGCCCTGGTACCGGTAGCGCTTGGCCAGCTCCCGTATGCAGTCGTCTGCGGTGGCATAGTCCGCCAGGTTTAGGTAGTCCCGGCTTTTCAGGGTCTCTATCTCGTCCTCTTCCCCCTCTTTAAACTGGAAGTTTCCTTCCGCGTCCAGCTGGATGGGCAGAATGTCCCGCCACGGCTCTTCCAGCTCTTCCAAAAGGTCGATGACCTCCAAAATCGTGGCGTTTCGCTGGGAATCGTCCATATACAGGGCATTATAGATTACCTGGTACACAATATGGTTGCCGGCCAGCACGTTGCCATTGCGGTCCAGAATTTCCCCCCGGGCGGCCTGAATCTCTACGGCGTCGGTGCGGTGGCTCAAGGCCTCCTGCTCAAATTTGTCGCCGTTTATCACCTGCCAGTTGAATAGCTGGAACTCAAATATACTGAAAAACACAGCCACCACCAAAATGCAGGCGGCTGTGCGTCCAAACTTGATATGGGGTATTTGCATAATGACGCCTTTCCAGAGCACGCTTTGCGGGCTCTACTTCTCCTGCGCCCCCAGGGCCTCGGAAAGCCCCTTGTTCAGCAGATATAAAAGGGGGACGAAGAGCATCGTATAAAAAAACTTGGGCACATAGTGGTGGGTGAGCGCGTACCCCGGCAGGGAATAATGAAAATAATAAGTATACAGCCACTGCCCGCCCAGGGTAACCGCCATGGTCCAAAGGCCCGTAAGCACGGCAGTAACCATGTTCACCCGCATATAGGCCTGCACCAGCAGGCTGACAAAAAAACATAAAACCCCCAGCACCAGGGCGTGAAAGCCCAGAGCGCCGGAAAGGCCGAAATCGCAGAAAAGCCCGGCCACTATGCCAAAGGCCATGGCGGGGACTTCTTCTTCAAACATCGCCATGACCACCGCGGCAGGCAGTACAAGCACAGGCCGTACGCCGCTGATAGTGGGGAGCAGCCCCGGGGTTTGCTGGAGCATAAACAGTACCAGAAGCTCCAGGGTATAGGCCAAATACCGGATGGTCCGATTCAGGTCCCTCATTCGGCGTCCTCCCCGCCCACAGGGCTTTGAGAGGATTCGGGGGCAGAGGCGTCCTGGCCCTTGCCGGGAAAGTCGATGATCACCTGCACGTCTTTTACCTTGCTTAGGTCCTCAAAGGGCCGCAGCACCGCGTAGCGGGAGACGTCGGTCTCCGAGCGCTCCACGCTTTCCACCTGGCCAATCTTCAGCTGGGCGGGGTACACGCCCCCCACGCCTGAGGTGGTGATAATATCCCCGGGCTCCAGCTGGGTGGTGGTGGTCAGGTAGTTCATGCGCAAAAGCCCTGTGCCCGCCAGCATCATATTACTGCTCACCACGCCGGTTTCCTGCTTGTCAATGGAGACGGCCGCCACATGCACCTTTTCAGAGAAGAGGCAGCTTACTTTGCTGGAAGTGGGCATGGCCTCGGAGACAATGCCCACCAGCCCCCGGGAGGTGATCACCGGGTCCCCGGTATTTACTCCGGCCAGGGTGCCCACGTCAATGGAAAAGCCATAGAACACGTCGTTGGGGTCTCGGGCAATGACAGCGGCGGAGCGCATTTCTATTTCTGGCGCTTCTTGGCTGATATTCAGCTGCTGCTTTAGCCGCTGGTTTTCCTGAATGGCCGCGTCATAGTCCACCAGCCGGTCCAGCAGCTGGCCGTTCTCATTTTGCAGGCGAACCACCAGGTCCTTCAGCTCCTCTTTGGAAAAGCCGTCCAGGTCCAAAAACTCGGTGACGTTTCCCGTGACCTCGGTGGCAATGCTCTGCATCGGGGTGGTGGCAAAGCCCAGAATGCTGGATACCAAAGAGCCCCCGGCAGTAGCGGTATAGATGATAAGCCCCAGCAGGACCACCACGGCGATGAGGAGGACCTTGAAGGAGCTGCCTTTCAAAAAGTCATTCACGATGTTTCTCCTAATATAGATGGGGGATAGGACAAAGGGCGGCACGGGCAAGGGGCCGGCCGGTTATTTCCTTCTGGTGTTCCGGTAGTAGGACTTGGGCAGCTCAATCTCCAGGCTTTTGCCCGTGCCTTCCACCACGCAGTCCAGGGGGCGCTCCGCCACATGCACGGGAATGCCCGTTTCTTGGCTCACCAGCCGGTCCAGGCCCTTAAGCAGGGCGCCGCCGCCGGTAAGCATAATGCCCCGGTCAATAATATCCGCCGCCAGCTCTGGGGGGGTCTGTTCCAGGGTCTCTTTAATGGCGTCTACCACCACCATCACGCTGTCTGCCAGGGCCTCCCGCACCTCGTCGGCGTGGATGGTGACATTTTTGGGCAGGCCGTCCACCAGGTTGCGGCCCTTGATCTCCACAAAGGCGTTGATGGTTTCCTCTGTGGGGAAAGCCGAGCCGATGCGCATTTTAATCTCCTCGGCGGTACGGTCGCCGATGAGCAGGTTGTACTTTTTCTTTACATAGGTGATAATGGCCTCGTCGAACTTGTCCCCTGCCATGCGCACGGACACGGCTGTGACAATGTCTCCCAGGGAGATAACGGCCACCTCGCTGGTACCGCCGCCAATGTCCACCACCATGCTGCCCGTGGCCTCGGAAACCGGCAGACCCGCGCCCACCGCGGCTGCCATGGGCTCTTCCATCAGGTCTACATTATTGCTGCCAGCCTGGCGGGCGGCGTCCTCTACGGCCCGGCGCTCCACCTCGGTGACCCCGGAAGGAATGCAGATGACAATGCGAGGCCGGCTAAGGGCCCCGGCCTTTAGGGCCTTCTTAATAAAATACTTCAGCATGGCTGCTGTTACGTCAAAGTCCGCGATGACCCCGTCCTTTAGGGGGCGCACCGCCACAATGGAGCCAGGGGTACGCCCCAGCATCTCTTTGGCCTGTTTGCCCACGGCCAGCACCTCGTCAGAACGCACGTCCACGGCCACCACGCTGGGTTCGCGCATTACAATGCCTTTGCCCCGCATAAACACCAGGGTGTTGGCGGTGCCCAGGTCAATGCCAATATCTTTGGAAAACATGGAAAACATGGATAAAAAACTGGAAAAGCCTGCCATATCGATCCGCCTTTCTACTAATAAAGCGATAAGTGTGGATAAAACCCTAAAATGAAAGTATCCCCAATGAGCCGCCCATTATTTGGAGAAGGGACGCTTGATTTCGTTTTTGTGGGGAAAAGAGTTTTAAGGGCGTCTTTACGGCTGATATGGGCTTCCTATGGGGCCCGCCGCTAAAAAACTCACTTTACGTGTTCTTTGGCTCTATGGGACGGTACGGCGGAGAAAACCCTGGGCCGCTGCTTTTTGGGGAGCCGCTGCTTATTTCTTCTTTACTCTATCTATTATAACGCATTTTTTTCCCTTTCTCAACCGTATGCTTACAGATAATTTGTAAAACCCGAAAAATCCGGCATATATTACGTTGCTCTCTGGGTTTTCCACTATATCTCCGTACGCGGCCTAAGGCCTGTACTGCCAAAGCCTGCCTGTCCCCGGTCTGTCTCCTCCAGCTCTTCCACTTCCTCCAGCTCCGGTGCGGCGACCCGCATAAATACCACCTGGGCAATGCGCTCTCCTGGCTCCACGGTAATGGGCTGGCCGCTTAGGTTGCGCAGGGGAACCCACCACTGGCCCCGGTAGTCGCTGTCAATCACCCCCACGCCCTGGGCCACCACCAGGCCCAGGCGCCCCAGGCCGCTGCGGGAAAACACAAACCCAGCGTAGCCCTCTGGAATCTGGATGGCAAAGCCCAGGGGCACCATGACCATCTCTCCCGGCGGAATGAGAATGGGCTCTTCCGCGCAGGCGGAAAGGTCATAGCCCGCGCTGCCCTGGGTTTGCCGCCGGGGAATAAGGGCCTGGGGGTGAAGCTTCACAAACTGTATTTTCATAGAGATAAGCTCCTTCTAAAAAGTGCTGAAGTAATGGGAAAGGGGTACGGTTATTTGGGGCTGTAAGGCAATACCGCCTATTGTACGTGGGTTACGCGGCCAATTCATTAGACCTCTTGCGAAAATAATAATTGTTTGAGTAATAAAAAGGCCTCCGGGCGCAAAGGACGCGCCCTACGGCAAGGCCATGGGGCTCTGCCCCACACCCTGCCAGGGGCCCAACGCCCCTGGACCGCGTGCTCTGGTCGGCTTGCAGCTATTTCGCAAGAAGTCTATTGATGGAACGCTGTATGGTTATACCGTGCATGGTTTTGCGATTCTGGAAAATGAAAGCCGCAGGCAATAATGCGGCCGTGCTATAACGGAAAAAGCGCGGAGAAATGCCGTGGAAAGACTTTGTGTGGCGTTGCCTTAATTGTACAAATTCATGGCCCTATCAATCTCCCCGCGCACAATCAGCTCTGCCGCGGCCCCGGCGGCTTCCAGGGCAGGGCCCAGGTCCTTTAGCTCCTGCTGGCTGAATTTAGAGAGCACCCAGTCCGCCAGGTTATAGTCTGGGTGGGGCTTTTGGCCCACCCCCAACTTAATGCGGGGGAACTGGTCCGACCCGGACAGGTAGATAATGTTCTTCATGCCGTTGTGGCCCCCGTCGCTGCCCTTGCGGCGCACCCGCAGGCGGCCGGGGGGCAGGTTGATGTCGTCGAACAGAACCATTGTGCGCTCTGGCGGAACTTTATAAAAGGCCATGGCCTCCCGCACCGACTGGCCGCTAAGGTTCATAAAGGTGCCGGGCTTTAGCAGAAGAACCGGCACGTCCCCCAGAAGACACTGTGCCACTGTGCCTTTGAATTTTATTTGGTTAATACGGACCCCCTGTTTTTCCGCCAGGCGGTCTAGGGCCATAAAGCCCGCGTTGTGCCGGGTGCCCTCATACTCCCGGCCGGGGTTGCCCAGGCCCGCTAAGATAAACTGGCAGGGGCCCGCGGGAGCAGGGCGCTTGAAATGGACAAACATTATAGAAACCTCCTTGATGGCAAGGGGATGAATACCAAGAAAATATGAGAGTCTGCTTTAAACCCGGAGAAAAGACGTCTTTTCAAAGTTTTAAGACAGACTCTAGGCATTATCTTAACAGGTTTAGGCAATTTTTGCAAGAAGAATCTTGCCCTGGCAGCAGAATCAAAGGTTGTAATATTTAAGGCAACACCGCACCATTCTAAGCACCGTCTTGCTTGCAGATTTTCCGTGATAGCGCACAGCTTTCGCTGGTCAATGGTGAGATGGACGGCGCTCAATCTGTACCCTCTCACGAAAAATCTGACTGCCCAATACGGTACTTAGAATTCTGCGGGATCGCCTAAAAAACGGGATGCCATAGGCAATATGCCCCCAGTGGTCCCGGTAACCCCCTGATTTCAAGGCTCTTTTATAGGCAAAATTAAAAATTCCTCAGTCGATGATATCATCGACTGAGGAATTTTGTGGTGCCGGTGGCCGGACTCGAACCGGCACGGTATCGCTACCAATGGATTTTGAGTCCATCACGTCTGCCAATTCCATCACACCGGCAATTTAACTTCATCATTATACTCCCTGTGAAAGAAAAAATCAAGTACTTTTTTGTGGCTTTTTGCACCAAAGCTCATTGGGTGGAGCATTTTTGGGAATTGTGTATAGACTTTGCCTGTTTGCGTCTGCCTCTTGTGTGTAAACCGGTAAAAATGCTACAATGAATCCAAAACAACCCTTGGCCCTGGCAGCGGCTGGGAGGAAGAATCAACTGAGAGGAGAGCGATGGACAGTGGAATGGCAGCAAGTTTTGAATGGATATGTTTTACGAGGCGGGCGCTACGGCGCGCGGCTGGTACTGGGGGAACAGCCCTTTTTCAGTTTTGTGTTGGATGGGGTGAACTTTGGCGATTTCCCCGCGGCGGCGGCCTTTGACCAGCTGGGCCAAAAAGAGGTGCTGGGGGCCATTACCTTAGAAAAGCTGGACTGCAAGGGGGTGGCGCTGGAGGCTGTGTTCCGGGCCGAGAGTTCCCTGTGGCAGGAGCACACCTTTATTTGGCGCTTTGAAAAGCGCCGGGCCGAGCATTTTCATATCGTAAAAGGGCGGGGCCCCCTGGGCCGGTGCTTCTTCTTCTCCACGGGGATTCCTGGCGAGTACGACCCTGGCGACAGCCAGGGCTTTGCGTACAATGCCCGTATCAACGCGGAGTTCTACTTTAACCCCGACACCAACCTGGGCAATGTGGAAGAGTTCCGCAACAACCAGTACGGCACCACGGGCCTGTGGCCAGAGTTTCCCGTGCGGGAACAGCTGCTGCTGGAAAAATCCCAGGGTGACTTCGCCCCTTCGCCCCTGTGCTTCTGTTTCTACGACGGCCAAAGCGCCATGGGCGTGGGCCTGGGCACCCAGCCCGGTCAGTACCGCTTCGCCAGCTTTGAGTACTCGGGAGCCCGCAAGCGGGGGGCGGCCTTCTATATCAACTATTTGGGATACACCCAGGCCCAGGGGGAGTACGCCACGCCCAGGGTGTCCTTTACCTTTGGCAGCGGCCCTTTGGACGTACTGGAAAAGCACATCGACTGGTGCGACGACCGGGGCTTTTCCACCCAGTTCGCCTATGAGCCCGCCCCCTGGCACCGGGCCCCTGTGTTCTGCGGCTGGGCCGAACAGACGGTACAGTCTTATCTAAAGAATACCGAGTCTGGGGCAGAGGCCACCCAGAAAAATTATGAGGAGTGGATCGCGAAGCTGGAAGAGCGGGGCGTGCCCTTCTCCACCATCGTTATTGACGACAAGTGGCAGAAGTATTATGGTACCTTTGAGGTGGATGAGGAAAAGTGGCCGGATATGAAGGGCTTTATCGACGCCCAGCACAAAAAGGGCCGGCATGTGCTGCTGTGGACCGCCAGCTACCACACCCAGGGCCTGCCGGACCAGATGTGCATCTTCAATCAGGAAGGCCGCAGGCTCTTTGCCAATGTGGCGGACCCAGCCTATGAAAAGCTGATGCGCGAGCAGATCACCCACCTGGTACGGGACGTCGGCGCGGACGGCTTTAAAGAGGACTGGATCGGCGGCTGCGCACGAGAGGCGGGCATTCCGGGCTATGGGGCGCTCCACGGCATTGAAATGGTGCGGCGGTTCCAGTGGATTCTATGGGACGCGGCCCACCAGGTGAAACCCGACGCGCTGGTAGAGACCCAGACGCCCCACCCCCTGTTCCGGGAGTCCTCGGACGTACTGCGGCTCAACGACCTGTGGTTCTCCACCCGGCATGTGTGCGACACCATGCAGACCCGGGCCCGGGTGGCCCGCATTGCGGGCTGGCAGGTGCTGGACTGCGACAATGCCTCTTGCACCACCGTGAAAGAGTGGTTCCAGTACATGCAGTTCCAGACCCGGCTGGCCACCCCCGCCCTGTACTGCGTCAGCCGGACCGAGTCTTTTTATGAGGAGATTCCACAGGGCATGTGGAGCTATGTGGCAGAGGCCTGGAAAAAGTATGTGGAGGAAAATCTGTAGGCTTCCCCCGGGAGTGTCCAAAATGAAGAGTTAAAAAACGAGGCTCCGATGAAGAAACAGTAAAAGTTTCGTCAACCTTTTCAAAGGTTGCGGGGCTTTTAGGGGCAGAGCCCCTAAACCGCCGGAGGCTACTCTATCGTCATAAACTCTTCTTTTGGACACTCCCGCTTCCCCCTCCCCTCTTGACAAATCCCCAAAACCTGCTATAATGGCGCAAAATCCTATTGATTGGAAAGGAATTTCGCCTATGTATGACAAAACCGCCGCCCTTGGGGCCATTGACCAGGTCGTTGCCCAGGGGCCATACGAACCCTCCTGGGAGTCCCTCTCCACGTGGGAACCCCCTAAGTGGTACCGGAACGCCAAGTTCGGCATCTTCATCCACTGGGGGGTGTATGCGGTGCCCGCTTTTGGCAGCGAGTGGTACCCCCGTAACATGTACATCCAGGGGTCTAAGGAGTACCAGCACCACATTGCCACTTATGGCCCCCACAAGGACTTTGGCTACAAGGATTTTATCCCCTTGTTTAAAGCGGAACAGTTCGACCCCGCCGCCTGGGCCCAGCTCTTTCATCAGGCCGGGGCCCGGTATGTGGTGCCTGTGGCCGAGCACCACGACGGCTTCCAGATGTACAAAAGCGAGCTGTCCCACTGGAACGCTGCCGAAATGGGGCCGAAGCGGGACGTGCTGGGCCAGCTGAAGGAGGCTGTGGAGGCAGAGGGCATGGTGCTGGGGGCCTCTTCTCACCGGATTGAGCACTGGTTCTTTATGAGCCACGGCAAGGACTTTGACAGCGACATTCCCCAAAAGCCAGACCGGGACCACTTGTACTGGCCCTCCATGCCAGACAGCGAAAACTGGGACGACATTACCGGCCAGCCGGGCCCCAGCCAGGAGTTTTTGGAGGACTGGCTGGTCCGCACCTGCGAGCTCATCGACCGCTACCAGCCCCGCATCCTCTATTTTGACTGGTGGATTCACCATGTGAACGCCAAGCCCTATCTGAAAAAGCTGGCGGCCTACTACTACAACCGGGCCGCCCAGTGGGGCGTGGAGGTGGCCATTGACTATAAGCACGACGCCTACCTGTTCGGCGCCGGGGTGCCGGACATTGAGAGGGGGCAGATGGCGGACATTAAGCCCTATTTCTGGCAGACAGACACAGCCATTGCCCTGAACTCCTGGTGCTATACAGAGAACAATGACTTCCGGGACCCGGAGGGCATTCTTTGCGACCTGTGCGACATTGTCAGCAAAAACGGGGCCCTGCTGCTGAACGTGGGACCAAAGGCGGACGGGACTTTCTCGGAAGAGGACCAGGCGGTTCTTACAGCCATTGGCAGCTGGATGCGGGTAAACGGCGAGGCCATCTATGATACCCGGGTGTGGAAAACCTTTGGCGAGGGCCCCACCCAGGTGCGGGACGGGCATTTTTCCGACAGCGTGAAGAAAAATTTTACCCCAGAGGATTTCCGCTTTACCACGAAGGGCGGCGCCTTGTACGCCATGGCCCTAAAGGCGGCGGAGGACGGGGCATACTGTGTACGCTCCCTGCGGATGCAGGAGCACACTGCGGGCACGGTGTTCCACGGTGTGGTGAAGGGGGTAGAGGTGCTGGGCGCTAGCCAGCCGCCCCGGTGGACCCGGGACGAGGAGGGGCTGCACCTCTTTACAGACTATCGGGCCCAGGGGCCTGTGACGTTTAAGATTCAGCTAGACTGATGCTAGAGTCTGTTTTGAAAGCGGAGAAATGCTG
Organism: Acutalibacter intestini; assembly: GCF_034334985.1. NCBI lineage: Bacteria > Bacillati > Bacillota > Clostridia > Eubacteriales > Acutalibacteraceae > Acutalibacter > Acutalibacter intestini. The sequence continues at coordinate 14,930 of NZ_JAWXXL010000004.1, forward strand.
GATTTATGCTCAGAAATAAGTGGATTCCAGGAAAAAACCGCAAGAAATGCTGGCGCCTTTCCAGGATTTTTGGTGCCGAAGCCACCATTTCTGGGCAAAACAGACCCTGTTTCGAAGTTTTCAAACAGACTCTAGGCCCTGGGGGCGCCAGGGAGAGAACAGGAAGCCACAAAACCAAAAAGCTCGGGGCCGCTTCTTGGCCCCGGGCTTTTCTATTTTTCTTCTGGCGTGTCTGTAAAGGTGCGCAGCTTTTCCCGGTACTCGCTGGGGGTGATCCCCTCGCTTCGTTTAAAGAGCTTCTCAAAGTACCGCTCGTCTGTAAAGCCCGCCTTGTGGGCCACCTCCCGCACCCGGTCGTTGGTAGAGATCAGCAGTTCCTTGGCCTTTTGCATCCGAATATTCTGCAAATAGGCTGTGGCGCTGACCCCGGTTTTGGTCTTGAAAATATTGCTGAAATAGGTGTAGTTTAGGGACACCACGTTGGCCAGGATGGTCAGAGTAAGAGGCTTCTGATAGTTTTTCTCCATATACGCAATGGCCTGGGCCACCGCGTCTTGGGTGGCCATGCGCTTTTTCAGCCGGGCCCGGCAGAGCTCCAGCAGTTCCCGCTTTAGCTGGCTTTTCAGTTGGGGCAGGGTATCGGCCCAGGCGGAAAAGTGGATGAACGAGGGCCCGGCTCCGTCCAAAAGCTCTTGCTGAATAAACACCTCTATGCGCCGCAGGCAGGCGGGCAGGGTCTGGTACAGGGCTGGATAGCTGGTAAAGCTGGCGAACAGGCGGTCCACCCCTGATTCCACCGCAGAGATTTCCGGCAGCCGCAGGTCCGCGCAAAGATTGTCACAAAGCTGAAGAATTTGGGCCTTGGCTTTTAAAGCGGCGGGGCCCAGGTTTTCCCAGGCGAACACCAGGCGGCTTTTTCCAGCAGAAAACCGAAGGCACAGGGCGCCCTCGGCCTGTAGAGCCGCGTCTTTTAGGTGGAAAATACTCTCCACCTGGGGGCCTATGCCACAGTACAGCCGCCCGGCCCCCGGATACCGCTGGGCAAAATCTTCCAGCAGGGCGCGCAGGTCCTGCCAGGCGCCCGGGCCCTCTAGCCCCACAATCGCGAAAAAAGAGCTCTCAAAAGTGGGAAACATTAAAAAGTGAGAAAACCTGCCCAGCAGCCGGGCCTTTAGCAGCTGCTGCACCTGGTCTAGGGACCTGGCGGCGTCCAGGTGGAAGGAGGCGGCCCCAAAGGCCGCTGCCTGGAAAAAGCGGTTTTCTGTAGAGCCCAGCAGGGCCTCGGTTTCGGGGGAAAGCCAGCGGCCCCACACCTCGTGGAGCTGGTCCAGCAGAATGCCGGAAATCAGCTGCTTTTGGGTCTGGTGCTGGGCAAGCTTGTCAATGCAGCGGGTCAGGGCAGCCCGCAGCTCTTCGGGGTCCACGGGCTTTAGCAGATAGTCCTCTATGCCCAGGTGGATGGCGGTTTTGGCATATTCAAAGTCGTCGTGGCCGCTGATGATAATGGCCTGAAATCCGCCCCGCAGCTGCTGCATCCGCCGCAAAAGCTGTAGGCCGTTGCAGCCGGGCATTTGAATGTCGGTCATTACCAGGCTAATAGGGCGCTGGGCGAACAGCTCGAAAGCCTGTTCGCCGTCCTGGGCCAGAAAGATTTCTCCCAAAGGCAGGCCCAGGCTCTCGGTGATTTTTTTCAGGCCCATCAGGACGATGGGTTTGTCCTCGCAGATCAACAGGTCTATCATGGCAGTCTCCTTTCATTATTTGGGGAGCGAGGGGGCGGATAAACACGGGGCGCTGGGGTCAGATTCAACCGGGAATAGAAGTTTCTTTGGCAGGACCCACAGCGGCGCCCCAAGAGCCTTAGCCAGAAGGAATGGTCAAGGTAACCGAGGTGCCCATGCCCTGGACGCTGGAAAAGAGGATTCCGTACTCTTCGCCGTAGAGCAGCTTAATGCGGGCGTTGGTATTGTACAGGCCAATGGAACCGTCTGTGTCCACCGAGGCGGCCAGCAGCTTCTGCTGGATCTCCAGGGCCAGTTCTGGGGCCACGCCCATGCCGTCGTCCGTGACGGTAAAGCGCAGCAGGCCGTTTTCTTCTTGCAAAGAGAGAAAAATATGCACCGCCGAGCCGTGGGGCCTGCCCGCGTGCTTAATGGAATTCTCAATAATGGGCTGAAGCATGAACCGGGGCATCAGGCACTCCAGCAGGGCCTGGGGCACGCTGGTTTCCAAAACGCAGTCCCGCTCTTCCATAAGCCCCATAATATTCACATAGTCCCTGGCCACCTCCAGCTCTGCGCTGACACGGGCGAATTCCGAGGCATAGCTGGCATAGTACCGCAGCAGCCTGCCCAGAGAAAGCAGGGCCTGGGCGGTTTCTAAGTTGTCCTCCAGCACGGCGCGCATGCGCAGGCACTCCAGGGTGTTGTACAGGAAATGGGGGGAGATTTGTTGGGAAAGCATCCGTATTTGCAGGTCCTTAATTTCCAGCTGTCCCGCGTAGTTATTGTGGATGAGGTTCTTGATTTGCGCGGCCATACCGTTGAGGTTTTCGGCCACCTGGTCGAAAAAGTCGGAGCCTTCCACGGGCAGGCAGATGTCGAAATCTCCCTCTTGGATGCGCAAAATCGCGTGGTTAATGGTGCGAGAGCGGCGCAGCAGGCTATTGACCAGGGCGGTGGCCAGCAGGCAGCACACCAGCACGCACACCACAATAATCAGCAGGACCGGGGTCTGGAAGTTCCGCACAGGCTTGAACACAGCCCCCAGGTCGCTGTGGCAGATGAGCACACAGTTGATGGAGGGGATGGCCGCGGCGTTTACCAAAAAGGTCTTACCCCCATAAGAGATCTGCCGGTGGCTGACCGTCCCTTCCTCCAGCACCTGGGGCAGAAGGGGGGCCGCGGCCTGGGCGGCCCAGTCGGGGTCTGAAGAAAACAGCGCTGTGCCAGACTGATGGAGCAGGGTATATCCCGTGGTCTCAAAGCCGTTGGTGGAAAAATCTAAGGACTGAAAAATGTTGTTAAAATCCAGTTCGCACTCTAGAATCGTCTTGCAAGAGGACATGGCGTTCACAGGAAAAAACATGGAGAGTACGCCCTGGGCAGAGTACTCGATAGAATAGTAGCTGCGGCCTTCTTCCGAAAGCAGCACGGCCACCCGGCTGGCGTCCATAGCGGCGTCTACCCGGTCAAAAAAGGCGGCGTCCGGGTTTTTATAGATATTGTGCACCGCCAGGTTGGAAAAAAGCTTTTCGTTTTTCGTATAAAACCGCATGGCCTTTACATGGGGGGCCACGGACTCTTGGCAGTAGGTAAGGTAGGGGCGCAGGGAGGTGATATAGTTGAGCACATAAGATTTCGAGCTGCTCTGGGTAGAAAAGAAGTTGGTAATCTCCTGGTTGGAGCAGACTTGAAGGGCATTAGAGACCACGCTGTCCATGATTTGGCTGATAGTATGGACGTTTTGCTCAAAGGCCCGGTCTGAATTGCTGATCTCCCGTTCTTGCAAAGAGGCGATCTGATGATAGAAAAAACCAAACAGTACGGTAATAGGGATGAGGGTAACAGCCCCTGTAACACAGAGAATTTTGGTACGAAATTTCATTCGCCTGAACCAAATTGTCAAAAAATGAAACACAGAGCAACCGCCTTTCTAACGCACGGGGTTTTGTGCATGACTACTTAGTTAACTGCTATTAAATTAGTATGAAATGGCGTGTTTGTCAAGAAAAACGAAAAAATCGACACAAAACAGGAAAATAGTTCATTGAAAATTGGGGGGATTTTTCGGTATGATGAAAGCGGAAAAAGGGAGGGGCTTTCCCCTGCCAAAGAAAGAAACTTTCGCTTTTGTAAAAACGGTTCATGGCCCTTTTTGCCAGGGGGCGGGCGCTGGCCCCGGAAAAAGCGCAAGGCATCCTTAAAAAATCCGCAGAAAGAGGGGATAGGAGTGGAGCGAACAGCATCCAATGAAAAAAGAGAAACCTTAAAAAAAGGAGCAACCCGGTGGGAGCGCTTTAGGCGCCAGCTGCCCTACCAGCTGATGATTTGGCCCGGCATGATTTTTCTGGTCGTTTTCGCATACATCCCCATTGCGGGGCTGGTTATTGCTTTTCAAGACTATTCTCTTTCCACCTCGTACTTTAATAACCCCTGGGTGGGCCTAAAGCACTTTCAGTCTTTCCTAAAGGACACCACCTTTTGGATGGCTTTCCGCAATACCATCCAGCTTAGCTTGCTGCGCATGTGCATTGTGTTCCCCATGCCCATTCTGCTGGCATTGGCCCTGAATGAGATACCAAGCCTAAAACTGAAAAAAACCGTGCAGACATGCAGCTATTTCCCCCACTTTATGGCCTATGTGGTGGTGGCCGCCCTGTGGCAGGACGTGTTAAGCAACAACGGCCTGATTAACAACCTGCTGATGCAGGTTGGACTAACCAGCGAACCCATCTCTTTTTGGACAGACCCCGCCAAGTTTAAAGGCCTGGCCACCTTTGTGGAGCTGTGGAAGGGCACTGGGTGGAGCGCTATTATCTACTTCGCGGCCATCAGTGGGATTAACAGCGAACTGTACGAGGCGGCCAAAATAGACGGGGCCGGACGCTTTGCCCAGATACGCTATATCACCATTCCGGAGATCACCAATACCATTATCATTATGTTCATTCTTAGCATTGGCGGTCTGGTTTCCGGCAACCTTAGCGTCTCGCAGCTGCTGGGTAACGCCTTTACCAAGTCGGAGTCTTACATCATCGAATACTACACCTTGGAAATGGGCCTGCGCACCATGCGGTACTCTTTTGCCACAGCGGTGGGCATGTTCCAGTCCGTCATCTCGGTGTTCTTGGTACTGCTGGCCAACTTCTTCTCCAAAAAGTACGAAGACGTAGGCTTATTCTAAAAAAACAGGAGGCGCGCAAAAATGAAACATACTGGTATGGCCATCCGCTTGACCCGGGAGGACAAGTTTGTAAACGCCCTCGCTGTATTTGTCGGCATTTTTACCCTGGTGTTTACGGTATATCCCATTTACTACTGCTTTATTTACGCATTTTCCGACGGCAACGCCGCCCTGGCCCACCAAATTTATTTTTGGCCGGTGGAGTTCACCCTGGACAACTTCCGGGCTGTAATCAATGATTCCCTGCTGGTAAACAGCTTCATGGTCAGTGTGGCGCGCACCGCGATGGCGGTGGTCACAGGGGTGTCCTTTACCGCGCTGACCGCCTATGCCCTGACCAAAAAGGAGCTGGTGGGCCGCCGGGTCTACTCCATTATTGCCATGGTCACCATGTACTTTGGCGGCGGTGTAATTCCCACCTACCTGCTCTACCGGGCTATTGGCCTGCTGGATACCTTCTGGGTGTACATCATCCCCAGCCTGCTTAGCGTGTACAATATGCTTTTGTGCATGGCCTTTTTCCGGGAAATTCCAGAGTCTTTGGTAGAGTCCGCCAAGCTGGACGGCGCGGGGGAGTTCCGCATTCTGGTGCGGATTATCATTCCCCTGTCAGCCCCTATTCTGGCCACCATCAGCCTGTATGTGGGCGTGGGCGCCTGGAACGACTGGTACACGGCCGCTTACTTTGTCAATGACCAAAAACTGATGCCCATGTCCACCATTTTAATGAAGCTCATCAGCGCCTCACAGGCAGCCCAAAAAGCCATGCAGAACGCGGCGGACGCTGGCGTGGGCGGGGGGCACCACGCGGGCCCCACCACGGCCTCTATCCGCTATGCCACCCTGTTGGTCTCCATTGTGCCCGTTATGTGCGTTTACCCCTTTGTGCAAAAATACTTTGTCAAGGGCGTTATGGTGGGAGCTATTAAGGCCTAATCTTGTTCTTCTGCCCGGGCCTGGCCCGTGGTTTTAGAAAAATTACAGTAAAGGATGGACGAAAAATGAAAAAGGTACTGAAAACCCTATGCCTGCTGCTTGCCCTGGCCATGGTTCTCTCGGCCTGCGGCGGCGACGCTGGGAGCTCTTCCACACCCAGTTCTTCCACGCCCGGCAGCTCTGCCCCAGAGAGCAGCACCCCAGAAAGCTCCGTGCCCGAAAGCAGCGCGGGCGGCGAAGAGGCCCCCACCGGCGGCTACGCCTTTGAGGAGCATAAAAACGAGCCCGTTACCATCAGCATCTATGTAGAGGACCCGGGCACCATGTGGGAAAAATGGGGCGAGGACCCTGTTTCCAAAAAGATTACGGAAGAGACCGGCATTTCCTTTGAGTGCGTGGCCCCTGTAACCGACGATGACACAAAGCTCTCTCTGCTCATTGCCTCGGACGACTTGCCGGACGTGGTTACCTCCTGGTATGGCCGGGCAAACTGGGCCACCATGGTGCAGCAGGGCCAGCTGGCCGACCTGGAGGCAGTGGCCAGCGAGTATGCCCCCAAGTACTTTAGCGAACTGATCGACCCCGAGCTGGCGGACTTCAACCGCCAGGACGACGGCACCGTGCGGTATCTGGTCAGCTGCTGGAACACCAGCGAAACCCTGAAATGGCTGGAGGAGCACAACTGGCTGGTGACCACCAACCAGCCCGTCATCCTGATGCGCCAGGACTACCTGCAAGAAATCGGCAGCCCCGAAATTACCACCCCCCAGAAGTTCCTGGAGGCCTGCAAAGAGATTAAGGCAAAGCACCCGGACACCATTCCCTTCTACACGGGCGGCAACACCCAGAACGGCCCCAGCTACCTGCGCTGGCTGTTTGGGCCCTGCTCCTACTATGTGGCAGAGGACGGCACGGTTTCCGGTTCTTACCGGGACCCCCGCTACCTGGATATGTACCTGTGGGTAAACGAGATGGTCCGCGAGGGCCTGATGACCGAGGACAGCTTTGTGGACGGCGACACCGAGAAGGACGCCAAGTCCCTGGCCGGCGAAGTGGCCTCTTACCTGTGGACCGTGGGCGAGACCGGCAAGGTGCCCGCCGACAACCCCGACACCACCTACTACCCCATGCAGCCCTGGGACACCTACGAGGCTGTGCGCTCTAACGCGGGCTATATCCGCTTTGGCATCTCCGAGAAGTCCGAGCACAAGGACGCGGCCATGCGCTGGCTGGAGTACGGCAGCAGCGAGATCGGCGCCCGCACCATGTACTGGGGCGTTGAGGGCAACCAGGCCGACGGCTGGTCTGGCGACGTGGTAAACGGCCCCCACTGCTTTAGCGAGGAAGATGGGGAATGGGGCCAGAAGATCACCTATTTCGAGGGCTTCCAGGACGCCCGCAACGCGGATTGGAGCGGTACTGAAAAGAAGAGCGGCCTGGGCTTCTACGGCGCCTTTGTAAACGGAAACACCATTCTGGGCAGTACTGCCGAGTGTATGCCCACAGACCTGATGAAGCAGATGAACCAGTGGTACGCGCCCAAGGTGCGCTATGACGACGCCCTGGTGTTCAGCCTGCCCGCTGGCAGCGACGAGTCGGTTACCTACCAGTCCATCACCTCTCTGGTCTCCGAGTACAATATCAAGTGGGCCTTTGCCGCCAGCGCCGAAGAGGTGAAGAGCCTGTACAACGAGTTCATTGGCCGGGTAGAGAACGAGTGCAACGAGGCCGGACTGAACCAGTGGTACACCGAGCAGTATAAACTTCAGCAAAAATAAGAATTTTTGGATAACAGGAGGGCAAAACCATGATTTTAACATCTCCTCCCATGGGGTGGAACACTTGGAATACGTTTGGGGAAAATATAAACGACCAGCTCATCCGCGAGACCGCGGACGTGATGGTGGAAAGCGGCCTGCTAAAAGCTGGCTATGAGTACTTGGTCATTGACGACTGCTGGTCTGAAAAAGAGCGGGACCCTGCCACCGGGAAGATTGTTCCGGACAAGGAGAAGTTTCCCAACGGCATGAAGGCTGTCAGCGACTATGTACACAGCAAGGGCCTGAAGTTTGGCATGTACTCCTGCGCCGGGGTGCGCACCTGCGCCAACTATCCGGGCAGCTTTGAGCACGAGTATTTGGACGCCCAGACCTTTGCCGAGTTTGGCTGCGATTATCTAAAGTACGACTACTGCTTTAAGCCCAGTGTGTTCGACGGCGAACTGCTGTACCGCCGCATGGGCCTGGCTCTGCGGGCCTGCGGCCGGGATATTGTGTTCTCCATGTGTAACTGGGGCCGGGACGACGTGTGGTCCTGGGCCCGCAGCGCGGGGGCCCACCTGTACCGCTCCACCGGGGACATTGAGGACAGCTTCGAGTCTTTTCGGAAAATTGCCATGAGCCAGATCCCAAAACTGGGCGCCTCGGCCTCTGGCTGCTGGAACGACATGGACATGCTCACCTGCGGCATGTACGGCAAGGGCAACGTGGCCACAGAGGACGCCTGCACCGACGCCGAGTATGCCAGCGAGTTTGCCCTGTGGTGCCTGTTTGGGGTGCCGCTGATGCTGGGCAGCGACCTGCGCTCCATGAGCGAGGCCACCAAAAAGCTGGTGACAAACCCCGAGCTGATCCGGTTTAACCAGGACCCGGACTGCCGCCCGCCCCAGTTTTTGCCCTGGGACAGCAAGCAGGAGCGCTTTGCCCTGTTTAAGCTGCTCTCAGACGGCGACTACGCCCTAGGCTTCTTCAATATGGGCGAGACCGACGGTCGTGTGCCTGTATACCTGGAACAGCTGGGCATCCCCCTGCACAGCGGCTACGGTCTACAGCTCACAGATGTGTTTACCGGCGAGGCCCTGCCAGTAAAGCAGGAGATCATCATGGCCCCAGCCCCAGCCCACGGCTGCGCGGTGTATCGGGCCAAGCTCCAAAAGATTGGGTAATTTTTAAAATAGAGAGTTTTCCCTCCTTAACAGAGGAACCCGCCCCCAGGCTTTGGCTTTGGGGCGGGTTCTTTTATAGTAAACACACTTGAAAATCGGTATGCACCAATTTTCAAGCTGGGCGGCTATGTCGTCTGGTTCAAAAAAGGTATTCTACCGCTTTTGAACTGTGTTAAGGCAATACCGCACAATTCTAAGTACCGTATTGCGCAGTGTTGCCTTAACTATATTGGCCTTCTCCATCCGGAAAAAGAAAGGGCGCGGCCAGGGGCCCAGAACATGAAAGAGAAAGCTTGCCTTTTTTTTCATTCTGGGGTACAATAAGGGGCATGATTCTTGTAACAAGGGAGGCAGACCCCTAATGAATGAAAAAGAAGTGGCAGAAATTCGCCGCCGTTTTCAGCCGGAACGGAGCAACATTACCCAGGTGCACGGCTGCTATGTAAACGCCCAGCGGGAAATTATTTCAACCTTCAACCAGTCCTTGGCCTCCGCGCCCCAGGAAGAGGTGGAAAGCATTCTTTCGGTGCTCAAGCGCAGCCTAACCGGCGCTTTGGGCAAGCAGCTGAACGATATTGTCTTTGAGACCCAGCAGGTGGTAGACAGCGACGAGCACCGGATGCTGATGGCCCTGCGGAGCTCGGCCCTAAAGGATGAGGGCATGGTGCAGGCCTTTTGCCAGCGGGTCATTGAGTGCCTGGAAATGGAAGGGCCTTATCTCATTCTGCTGGCAGCGGACTCTTATGACGTGCCCTACCGCACGGGCGACGGCGCGCCCAACCCGGACGGCTCTTGCGATGTGTACAGCTACATGGTGTGCAGCATTTGTCCTATAAAGGAGACCAAGCCCGCCCTGCGCTATAATGTGCCAGACAGCGTTATTTGCAGCAGAGACGTGGACTGGCTTATTTCTCCGCCAGAGCTGGGGTTTTTGTTCCCAGCCTTTGACGACCGGAGCGCCAATATCTATAACGCCCTGTACTATACCCGCAAAACCGACCAGAGCCACCCGGAGTTTGTACAGGGCATATTCCGCACCGAGCCCCCCATGCCGGCGGATTTGCAGCAGGAGACTTTTAAGGAGATTTTGGCCGAGTCCCTGGGGGAGGCCTGCTGCTATAATGTGGTGCAAGAGGTGCACGGGCGGCTTAGCGAAATGGTGGAGGAGCACAAGACCAGCAAAAACCCAGAACCCCTGGCCATTAGCAAAAGGGCCCTGCGAGGGGTGCTGGAGGCCTGCGGTGTGGAGGAAGAAAAGGCCCAGGCCTTTGAGGAAAAATACGAAGAAGCCTTTGGGGGCGCGGCAAATCCCCAAAACCTGATAGACACCAAGAGCTTTACGGTGCGCACCCCGGACGTGACCATTAAGGTGTCCCCAGACTGCGGGGACCTGGTGGAGACCCGGCTTATTGACGGGCGCAAGTACATTTTGGTGCGGGTAGAGGGGGACGTGGAAGTGAACGGAGTAAACGTGCGGTTTGACCAAGAAAATCCATCGCAAGAGCAGGAGTATTCGTCGCGGGCAACGCAAGCGTTGCATCGTTAGTCGCGGGGGCGTTCGCTCCGGCTCACTTGCCGGTGTAAACTTTTAGCCCAGCCAGCGCGGACAGGGCCGAAGGCAGGGGCCCGTATTGGCTAAAGCAAAAAAGAAGGGGCCGGGCAACGCAAGCGTTGCATCGTTAGTCACGGGGGCGTTCGCTCCGGCTCACTTGCCGGTGTAAACTTTTAGCCCAGCCAGCGCGGACAGGGCCGAAGTCAGGGGCCCGTATTGGCTAAAGAAAAAAAGGGGTCGGGCAACGCCGGAAGCGCCCAGAGGAACGCGCTGGCTAAGCTAGCCCTTACCATCCAGGGAGCGCGTAGCTTTGCGCGACTCCGCGATTAAAGGTGCAGCGCTTGCGCTGCTGTAAAAAAGAAAAAAGGCGGGTTGCCCCGCCCGGAAATAGATGGTGTGTGCTGGCCCGCTAGCCTTGTAGGTCCTCCCGCAGGTCACGCTCTAACTTTTCCAGAGTCTTTAGAATTCCTTCTTTGGTATCTTGATTCTTTGCTTCTTCAAGCCAGCGAAGAATCCCTTTTAAAAAGCTTTTAAACTGTAAGTCGGTCATTCCCATATCGCGGGCCTCCTTTGCTATATTCTAATTACTATTGTAACTGAAAACCAAGAGAAGGTCAAGGGCCATTTTCGCAGGTGCAGCGCAAGAGCAGGAGTATTCGTCGCGGGCAACGCAAGCGTTGCATCGTTAGTCACGGGGGCGTTCGCTCCGGCTCACTTGCCGGTGTAAACTTTTAGCCCAGCCAGCGCGGACAGGGCCGAAGGCAGGGGCCCGTATTGGCTAAAGCAAAAAAGAAGGGGCCGGGCAACGCAAGCGTTGCATCGTTAGTCACGGGGGCGTTCGCTCCGGCTCACTTGCCGGTGTAAACTTTTAGCCCAGCCAGCGCGGACAGGGCCGAAGGCAGGGAGCCCGTATTGGCTAAAGAAAAAAAAGGGTCGGGCAACGCCGGAAGCGCCCAGAGGAACGCGCTGGCTAAGCGAGCCCTTACCATCCAGGGAGCGCGTAGCTTTGCGCGACTCCGCGATTAAAGGTGCAGCGCTTGCGCTGCTTAAAAGGAGGATGTTTTTTGTCATCCATCAAGACTAGATACATTGGCACCAAGGCGTTTTACCTTTCTGTGGTGGCGCTTATCATCCCCATGGTGGTGCAGCAGGGCATTACCCAGTTTGTAAACCTGCTGGATAACGTCATGGTGGGCCGCCTGGGCACCATTCCCATGTCTGGGGTGGCCATTGTAAACCAGATCGTGTTCATCTTTAACCTCACCATTTTTGGCGGTATGTCCGGGGCCTCCATTTTTGGGGCCCAGTACTACGGTAAGCGGGACTTTGAGGGCCTGCGCTACACTTTGCGCTTCCGACTGTACTTTGCGTTGGGATTTTCTGTGGCGGGTATTGGGGTGCTGTACTTTTTTGGGGAGGGGTTCTTCAGGCTCTTCCTGCACAGCGGGGCCGCCACGCCCCAGGAAATTGGCGAGACCCTGGCCCATGCCAACAGCTATATGCTGGTCACCCTGTGGGGACTGCTTCCCTTTGCTGTGGCCAGCTGCTTTTCCAGCCTGCTGCGGGAGACCGGCGAGACGGTGATTCCCATGGTGGCCAGCATTATCTCCATCTTTGTCAACCTGGCGCTGAACTACCTGCTCATTTTCGGCAGCCTGGGCTTTCCCAAAATGGGCGTGGCGGGCGCCGCTTTGGCCACGGTGATTGCCCGGTATGTGGAAATGCTCTACCTGCTGGTAGAGTGTTTTCGGCACAAAAAGCGCTTTCCCTTTTTCCAAGGGGCCTTTAAAAGCCTGGGGGTGCCCCTGCCCCTGGTGCGGCGCATTACTATTACCGGCATGCCCCTGATGCTGAACGAGGGCCTGTGGTCTGTGGGGATGTCCATGATTCAGGCCTGCTACGCCTCCCGGGGCCTGGGGGCTGTGGCTGCCGGGAATATTAACGGAACTGCCTTTAACCTGTTTTCCCTGATTATGATGTCCATGGGTAACGCGGTGTCCATTATGGTGGGGCAGCAGCTGGGCGCCAATGAGATGGAGCGTGCAAAAGATACCACCCGCAAGCTCATTGCCTTTTCTGTGGCGGTGAATGTGGTGATGGGCGGCCTGTTTATGGCCAGCGCACCCTTTATCCCCTATATCTATAATACCGAGTCTGCTGTGCGCCAGCTGGCCACCCAGCTGCTGCTGCTTTCCGGCGCGTTTCTGCCCTTTTCCGCCTTTGTAAACTGCGCCTACTTTACCATCCGCTCCGGCGGGCGCACCTTTATCACCTTTTTGTTTGACTGCGTGTTTACCTGGGTGGTGTGCCTGCCCCTTGCCTGGGTGCTTAGCTACCACACGGGCCTAAGCCTGCCCTGGGTGGTCTTTTTCGTGCACTGTGCAGACAATATCCTAAAGGGCCTGATTGCCGGAATCATGCTGAAGTCCGGCATTTGGGCCAAGAACGTGGTGAACGCCGCCGGGTAACCGGCGGGGCCCGCCCTATATTATCTGAAAAAGAGGCAACACAGTATTATGAATGAACTGAAAGAAAAATATCCGTATCGTTACGAGACCCACTGCCACACCTGCTGGTGCAGCGCCTGCGCCCATGACACCCCCCAGAGCATGGCCCGGGCCTACTATGAGCAGGGCTATGCGGGGATGATTATTACCGACCACTTTCTGCGGGGCAACAGCTGTGTGGACCGGCTGCTGCCCTGGCGGGAGCAGATGGAGCGCTACTGGCAGGCCTATGAGGCTGCCGCCCGCTGGGCCCAGGACAAGGACTTTGACGTCCACTTTGGCATTGAGCACTACTATGGCGATGGCAAAGAGGTGCTAACCTATGGCATTGGCCTGGAATTTCTGGTAGCCCATCCAGACATCCACCTGCTGCCTCTCTCCGAATATGCCCGGCTGGTTCATGGGGCGGGGGGATTTCTCTCTATGGCCCACCCATACCGGAACAGGCCCTATATCAACCAGAAGGTGAAGCCCCAGCCAGAGTACCTGGACGCGGTGGAGGTCTATAACTTTTACAACTCCCCCCAGGAGAACGCCCAGGCCCAGGAGCTGGCCCGGGCCCAGGGGCTTTTGGCCACATCCGGCGGGGACGAGCACAGCCGGACCGGGGACGCCATAGGCCAGGCGGGCATTGCCCTGAAGCGGCGGGTAAAAACCAGCGCCCAGCTGGTAGCGGAGCTGCGCGGCGGGGAGTATGGGATTTATATAGACGGGGAGCTGCGGTGCTGTTTGGGCTGATAAAGGCCTTGCAATGCTTGCCCTTATAGTGCACGGGCCATTCTGCTTGAAAATTGGTATGTACCGATTTTTAAGGCAACCCCGCACCATTCAAAGCACCGTCTTGCTTGCAGATTTTCCGTGATAGCGCACAGCTTTCGCTGGTCAATGGTGAGATGGACGGCGCTCAATCTGTACACTCTGAAGAAAAATCTGACTGCCCAATACGGTACTTAGAATTGTGCGGTATTGCCTTAAGTGCGTTTACGATACCCTTCTGGAATAGAAAGAGAGAGCCGCGTTTAGGCGGACACCCATAAGGAAGTAAATGAATTTTCCGGTAAAACCGGCGTAGCGAAAGGTTACGCCGGTTTTTCTGTACCTGCAGGTATATCCGGTTTATAAAGCGGAATACGGATTTTCCCCACATAAGTAAAATAAATTTCAATGGTGACATGCTTTCTCCCGCCGATTCTCTCCGGGCTGTGAATTACGATCCTGTCAATCAGCTCATTTACGGTGGAAGCATCAAGTTCCTGCAAGTCGGAATACCGGTCTGCAAGCTGGAGAAAGCGCCCCACATCGGCAATCTGTTCCGTCTCATTTTCAATTTCTTGTTCCAATGAGGAAGCAAGTCTCTGAATCTCCGCCTGTTCCGTTTCATACTGCGCCGAAAGTTTTTGAAAACGGAGGTCACTCAACTTACCCAGAACGGAATCCTCATAAAGTCTTTGGATAATCTTGTCCAAATCTTCCATACGCTTCTGTGCCCCGGAGAGGGCTTTTCGCTTCTGCGTCAGCTCCGCTTTCCGGCTGGCTTCGTCCTGCGCCAGCATTTCCTGCGTGAAATCATCCCGGAACAGCTGTACATAGGACAGCGTTCCCTGAATACATTCCAGAACCCTCTTATAAAGCGTGACCTCCCGGATATAATGAATCTGGCAGGAACCTGTGTTGCTCTTGTAATTGGAACATACAAAATGATTCTGTGAATCATCTTTGTAGGTATTGCAGGTGCAGTAATAGAGTTTTGCACCGCAGTCGGCACAATAGACAAGGCCGGAAAAAATACTTGTTTTCCCTGTCTTTGTCGGTCGGCGTTTGTTTGTCCGTAATTCCTGCACCCGTTCCCACTGCCCGCGTTCAATGATTGCCGGCTGTGTGTCCTCAAATATCCGCTGTTTTTCTTTCGGATTCACCATACGCTTTTTGAATTTCAAGGATTTGGTATAGGTCTTGAAGTTGACGGTACAGCCAGTGTATTCCGTTCTCTCCAATATTGTGGTGACAGATTTGGAACACCACTGGTACAGGTTATCCGGCATTGCCCATCCCTTTTGTTTTGCGTTATAAGCCGTAACCGTCAACACCTTGCTCGCTGTCAGGATTTTTGCAATCTGCATGGGGCCTTTCCCCGCAATGCACAGGTCAAAGATACGCCGTACCACCTTTGCCGCTTCTTCGTCCACAATCCATTTCTTTTTATTCTGTGGGTCTTTCACATATCCATAAGGCGGGTTGCTGGCAATATGTTCCCCGGCCTCCCCGCGCATTTTCACAACGGCACGGATTTTCTTGCTGGTGTCCTTTGCGTAATAATCGTTCTAATGATACGCTTATGATTATCAGATAACCTCAAAATGTTTCAAAGCATCTTTAATCGCTTCCGCTTTCTCCGCCGTCGGATGTTTCCTCGGCTGTTTCAATTCTTCTACCGCATTAGGGGCATCATACATCGGCAATCCTAACTCCCTTTTTACCTCTGCGATATATGCGGTATGTACTTTGAAGCCATACTTCGCTTCTATGTATTCCTTAATCATCTTCTATGTAACTCGCTCTTTCGGCTTGTATGCTGCGGCTCTCTTGGCGATATTATCAAGCGGTACTTTACCCTCACCCTCGCCAAACTCCACTTTTACGTTGATTACGCTATCAGGTTTTTTGTGGGAAAGTAGTACAACCGTCTCAACATGCCCGGTCCCCGGGAACATATCCACGGCCCGGGCCTCTTGCGGAGGATAGCCCAGTTGAGCAAAAATTTTCAGGTCCCGGGCCAGCGTGGCTGGGTCACAGGATATATATACCACCCGCTGGGGGCCCATAGAAACCGTTGCATCTATGAGTTCTTGGCCGCAGCCCTTACGGGGCGGGTCCAGAACCACCACTTCCGGCCGTTCTCCCCGCCGGGCCAGCTCTCTGGCAGCTTGGGCCGCGTCGGCACAAAGAAACTCCGCGTTATCTATGCCGTTTCGCTGGGCGTTTTTCCGGGCGTCTTCTACGGCCTGGGGCACTACTTCTACCCCAATGAGCCGTCCCGCGCTTTTTGCCATGGACAGCCCAATGGTTCCTGTTCCGCAATACAAATCCAGCAGCAGCCCGCTGCCCTTTAACCCCGCGTACTCTGCGGCCAGGTAATAGAGACGTTCGGCCTGGGTTCGGTTCACCTGGTAAAAGGACAGGGGCGAGATTTCAAATTCCAGCCCGCACAGCCGGTCGGTGATGCTTCCCCGTCCCCAGGCTGTGCGGCATTTTTTGCCCAAAGCCACGTTGGTCCGCTCTTGGTTGCTGTTAATTACCAGCCCGGCAAACCCAGGCACTGCCTGGCGCAGGGCCTGGGCTAGTTCCGCCTCATGGTGCAGGCCGTTGCCGTTTACCACCACACAGGCCATCACCTGGCCGGTTTCCTGGGCTTTGCGCAGAAAAAGCCGCCGCATCCGGCCCTTATGAGCAGCCTCGTGATAAACCGAATCCCCCCAGCGCTGGGCCCACTGGCGAAAGGCCTCCATAGCCAGATGGAATTCCTCTGGATGCAGAAGGCAGTGGCGGCAATCGATAATACGGTGGGAATTTGGGGCGTAAAAGCCCATGACAAGTTCTCCGTCTGGGCCGGCTCCCAAAGGCAAAATGGCTTTATTGCGGTAACCGGAGCGGCTTGGGCAGGCGGGGCTGTCCGCAAGAGGTCCGGCCGGCACAATGGGCAGCAGGGGCAGCTGGGAAAAGCCACCAATACGGTCCAGAGCATCTCGTACCCGTTGGGTTTTGATTTCCAGTTCTGTTTCATAGCGGATGTGCCGGAAACAGCATCCCCCGCATTTTTGAAACACGGGACAATCTGGTTCTACCCGGCAGGGAGAGGGGCTAAGCAGCTTTTCCAGCCGGCCATAGGCATGGTTTTTGGCGGCCTTGGTGATTTTGACCAAGGCCTGGTCCCCCGGTGCGCCCAGGGGGACAAAGACGGCCTCTCCTTGCCAGCGTCCCACAGCCGCGCCCTGGGCAGTCATGCCGGTAAATGCTAATTCGATCATTTGGTTTTTGGCCAGACTCATTAAGCAGCTCCTCCATCTTTCTTGAATAGACCATTCAGGAACACTGTCTTTTTATGATTGTTTTGTTCACTGACACAAGTTCTGCGGAAAATCAGGGTGACAAATTATGCTTTTCTTACAAAAAAGAATCCGGTTTATTTGTGTGAATTAATCAAAAAGGAGATTTGACAAAAATATCCTTTAATCAGTTGACTTTTCATTGTATAATCGTGTAAAATAAAGGTGAATTAAAGGGATTTCTAGTGGAATTTGTCGACTACAAGCTTGCGTCTGGGACGCAATTTCAATACAACTCCTCCCCAAAAGAAGGAAAGGGCCGGTTTTTGCCGGTCCTTTTCCTTTTTTCGTGGAAAATCTCGGGCATTTTGCCAGGGGCTGGTTCTAGGCCCTTACTTTTTCTTCAAAATCTCGCAGCCGCTGCTGGTATGCGGCCTCTACCTCTTTCTCAAAGGCCAAGGGCGCATGGCCGGCCCCCATGGCCCCCAGCACAGCCCGGGCCAGTCCGGGGTTTAGCGGCAGAATGGGTCCCAGAAGGTAGGTAGCGAATAGGTTGCCCACCCGCAGCCCCTCAAAAGGACAGCTTGGGTGCAGGCCTGTGCCCTTTTCCACTGCAAAAAGACCGTTTATATCTTCCTGGGGCCAGGCCATGGTGAACTGGGACTTGAACCCCGTAATCTTTTCTCCCTGGAAATTTCCCAGAAACACGCTGTTGTGCCGGTGCATCATGTCCCGCCGGGCAAAGAGGGGCAGCAGGCCCAGTCCCTCCAGCCGGGAACCGTCCTCGTTTTCAATATAATTTCCCAGCACCTCCAGGGCGTTGCCAGTCAGTAAAAAGGCCGTGCCGCCCTGTATCAGCTCTTCCAGCCGCTGGCGGTAAGGCAGCAGCGTTTCTATGACCCGTTGCTGGGAGCGTTCGCTCATGGGCCCCATGTAGATCAGGGCCGGCTCCTCCTGCAAGAACACCGGATCACCGCCCAGAGGCGTGTCTATCCGCTGGGCCTCTGGCAGGCATTTTTCCAAGTATTTTACATTGAACAGGTCCCCGAACAGGTTGCAGTACTGGGGAAATAACACCTCGATGGTCATTGCCCGGCCCCCTTCCATTGCTCTTTTACCTGGTCCTTCGTCCGGTTGGCCAGGCCGATGGTGTACACGTCATATAAGATAAACACAGCGTCCGCTGGCCGCAGGGCGGCGGCGGCCCCAGCGGTGTCTGCCATGTGGTCCATTCGCTTTGGGTCAGCCCCAGCCATGAGCAGCCGCAGGTATACGTCCCAGTGCCTGGCCCCGGCCACCACGATCTGGGTCACAGAGGGGTCTGCTAAAAACTCGAAATCCGCGTCAAAGAACCAGGCGGTATTTTCCACTGTGTGGGCAGCGTCGAAGTAGTCGTCCAAAAAGAGGATGGCAGCCTTGTTGCCAGGGTAGTCCCGGATGTTTTCAAAAGCCCGGGAGCAGGCCACTGGGTTTTGGCCCTTGGCCAGGTGGAGGATGATCTTGCGCCCGCCCACTTCTTCTTCCAGGTACCTAGTCTCGCTTAAGGTCATGTGTTCCATGGCGGCAGCGGTCTGCTGAGGAGATAGGCCGTATTCGCACAGCAGGGCAATGGCCGAAAGAGCGTTGTACACGTTGATGGTACTCTGGTTCGGCAGGGGAAAGCTATTTTTTGTCCCTTTTACCAGCATGTGCAAATGTCCGTCCTCCATAGAGACAGCCCGGTAGTCCCCCTGGGGCGAGGTAAAGCCGCAGGCAGGGCAGCTGGCTCGACCAATGTGGTGATAGCGGATAAAGTCCCAGGTAAGGGGCCCGCCGCAGCGGGGGCAGGCCTGCACATCCCGGACAATGTTATGGGCCTCGGGGACATCGCCTGGTTGTTTATCGATCGAGAAATACACCCGGGGGTTCTTGGGCTTTAGGCCAGCGCACATTAGGTCGTCGGCGTTCAGAACCATCTTTACGCCATCGGGCACAAAGCGGTCCAGAATATCCACGATAAACTCTGGGTGAGCATTGCGTTTGTAAGAATCTCGGAAAATATTGGTAACAAGCAGCAGGTCTGGCTTGATGTAGGGCATGGTCAGGTTGGAGCTGCGCTCGTCCAGTTCAAAAACAGCCAGGTCTTTTTTGGGTTTGCCCAAAAAAGTGGAGTTGGCAATAAGAGCCGAGGCTGCGCCGGTGTCCACGTTAGAGCCGGAGCGGTTGCAGACAAAGTCGATGTGATGATACTCCAGCACGTCCTCCACCATGTTGGCCACTGTGGTTTTGCCGTTGGTGCCCGTAATGCCGATAACGGTCTTAGGGCGGGGCATGCGGCCCAAAAAGTCTTTGCATAGAAAGATGGCGCAGCCGCCGGGCAAGTTTGTGCCCTTGCGGCCCACTAGGCGCAGGGCCAGGATGGAGAGCTTGGAGACAAAAAGGGCAAAATAGAAGGAGAAGTTTCTTTTCATGCTGGGCTCCTTTCAGGGAGGGACTAAAACTAATTATATCTTTCCTGGTGGGACAAGTCAAGGGGTAGCGAAACGCCAACGGAAAGGAACATATTGCGGCGGTAATGCGCCCCGCAGGGCGGACATTCCGGGGAGTGTCCACAAAGAAGAGTTTATGACGAAATTTTGGCCTCTGGCGGTTTAGGGGCTTTGCCCTTAAAAACCCCACCACCTTTGAAAAGGTGGACGAAACTTTTACTATTTGTTCGCCGGATCCTCGCTTTTAAACTCTTCGCTTTGGACACACCCGACATTCCGCAGCCTCTTGACTTGTCCTCCTTTTTACGATACAATACTACTATACCCCTAAAATCTTTTCTCAGGAGGCGCTTCATTATGAAAACTTTGCCTGTGGCCGTTCAAGTTTACTCTGTTCGGGATGACGCGGCCGCCGACTTTGCCGGCACGATGAAGAAAATAAAAGAGATCGGTTACGACGGCGTGGAGCTGGCCGGTCTATATGGTCTTTCTCCCGCTCAAATCAAGTCCGCTATTGAGGAGGCCGGCCTGGTGCCGCTGTCTGCCCATGTGCCTTTCCAGGAGCTGGCGGCGGACATGGAGGGTGTGGTCAGCCAGTATCAGGAGATCGGCGTCAAGTTTATCGCCATTCCCTACCTGACGGAAGAGGACCGCCCCGGTGGAGAAAAGTTTGAGAAAAACGTAGAAGTTTTCGGCGAGATTGCCAAGGTCTGCAAGGCCCACGGCATTCAGACCCTTTACCATAACCACGATTTTGAGTTTGCCAAAATGCCCAACGGCCAGTACGCGCTGGACTACATCTATAGTTCCATCCCTGCCGACCTGCTGCAAACCGAGGTGGACACCTGCTGGGTCAAGGTGGCTGGGGAGGACCCAGCCGCTTATATTAAAAAGTACACAGGCCGTTCGCCGGTGGTGCATCTAAAAGACTTCCACAAAGAGGGCAAGCCCGCCAACATGTATCAGCTCATCGGCACGGACGTGGAGGAGCAGGAGAGCCACGGCACCTTTGAGTTCCGGCCAGTAGGCAGCGGTATGCAGGACTTCCCACCCATTCTGGAGGCCGCCGTAGAGGCCGGGGCCCAGTGGGTGGTGGTGGAGCAGGACCAGTCGGTTGGCCGTACGCCCATGCAGGCCATTACGATGAGCCGCGAATACCTGAAATCTCTGGGCTGGTAATAGCTCGCCCAGATCATCTTTCCTCTGTCCAGCCGGATTACGGAAAGAAGGGCAGAGACGCCGCACAATTGGAAAGCAAAACTCGTAAGAGCAAAAAGGCAGCTCTTACGAGTTTTTTTGTGTCCAGAGACGGGCCCTGGCTATTTGGCTAAATAGGCCGGGATCTCCGCCGCGTTGGCATCTGCCATTACTTTTGGCATGACCGTTTCAATAAGCCCATTTTCATCCCTTATAAAGAGGGAGCGCACAACGCCCATACTCAGCTTCCCGTAATTTTCTCTTTCCCGCCAAATACCGTAGGCCTAAATGGCGGAAAGCTCTGGATGGGAGGGGAGAATAAAGGGCGGCTGGTGCTTTTGGACAAGTCGCTGGTGCGAGGCTGTGGAATCCTTGCGAATGCCGGTCACCACCGCGGCGGCTTTTTTTGGAACCCTTCATAGGCTGCCGCAAAGACGCGGGCCTGCCGGGGGCAGCCAGGGATGCTGCCCGTGGGGCCTTTGTTCCAACGTCCAACCTAACGTTCTCTGTGAATAAATACATGTTGGTTTTCCCCAGAGAATTCTGGGCGGAACGTTCTTATTGGGTACGGGCCTCCTCATAGATCAGCCCGTCCTTCAGCCGGTAGACCCGATCCATGCCCTCCAGATGCTCATAGTGGTGGGTGATCATAACCACAGACTTGCCCGCCATCTGGTTGACGATCACCTGGTGCAGGTAGGCGTCCGACTCCGCATCAAAGCCAGAGGTGGCCTCGTCTAGAATCACCACCGGCGCGTTCTTCAGCAGAGCCCTGGCCACGGCCAGCTTCTGCTTTTCTCCCCCAGAGAGCCGGGCGCCGTTGCGGCCAATCTGGGTGTTCACGCCCTGGGGCATCTGGGCGGTGTAGCCGGTTACGCCGCTGGTCTCCATGGCTGCGGCAACCCGCGCGGCCGGGGCCCGGCCGGTAAGGTCAATATTCCCGGCAATGTCCCCTAAAAACAGGTAGGGTTCCTGGCTTACCACAGAGAAGAGAGAACGGTACCCGGCCAGGGACAGCTGGGAAACAGGCACGCCATCCGCTGTGATTTCTCCGGCATCCGGGGTGTAAAACCTGAGCAGAAGGTTTAGAATGGTAGACTTTCCGCTGCCGTTTGCCCCAACAATGGCTACCTTTTCCCCTGGCTCCACACAGAAGCTGGCGCCCCGAAGAATTTGGCGGTCTGCCTGGTAGGAAAAGGCAACGTCCTTGAACTCCAGCCGGGGAGGAAGGCCAAGAGCCCGGCCCTTTGGCTGGTCCTTGCCCTGGTCCTGCTCGGACTCCATGTCTAAAAACCGGAACAGCCGCTTGGCAGAGGGCAGAATGCGGGCAAAGTACATTTTCAGGTTCAGCAGGGCAGAGACAGGCCCTGTTACATACCAAGAGTAGGACACAAAGGCAAACACCGAGCCAATGGTCAGCCCGCCCTGGCAGATGAGAAGGCCGCCCACCAGGTACAGCAGAATGGTGACGCTCCATTCCAGCAGGGTCTCCCACAGGGTGTTCCAGGCGTCAATTATCGCGCTGTCCTTTTGCAGCTTCAATACGCCTTTTTGCTTGGCCTGAAAGGCCTGGTCCCGGCTTTCAAAAAGATTCCACAGCTTAATTTCGTCTATGCCCTCCAGGTTATCGCCAAACCACTGGGAAAAGTCCCGGCTGCTCTCAATCATCTGGTCCATGGCCTTTTCCTGCTTTCCAGAAAGGCGGCGCACCAGCAGAACCTTTAGGGGCGCCATGGCCAGCACAATTAAGGTCAGCTTCCAGCTGATCATCAGCAGCCCCACCAGCCCGCTGATAATGCGGAACACATAGCTCACGCTCATCACGGTGTACCGGTCTGTGATAGAGGCCACTTGGGAGACGTCCATTTGCAGGCAGCTAAGAATTTCGGCGTTGTTTTTGTCCTCAAAGTAGGATTTCCTCAGCCGCAGCAGCTTATGAAAAACTTCTTGGAAAATGGTGTAATAGGACCGGTTGTGTACATTTACAAAAAGCCGGGTCTGGGCCATTTCCGCCCCCTGGTTCAGTAAAACCAGCAGGGCCAGGGCAGCCACCCCCCAGAAAAGCTCCGGCAGGTTTTGGGCCAGCATACCGCCGTCGGTAATCTGCCGGATGACCAGGGGCTGCAAAAAGCCAATGGCCGTGGCAACGGCCAAAAGCAGCCCGGCCAGAATGAATTCTTTTTTAAAGGGGCGCAGATAAGAGAGAATTCTTTTTATAATGTGTTTTTCCATTTTTATCCGTTACTTCCTGAAAATTTGGGGGCGTTCTCTGTCATTGGGTTCATAGCGGGCCATACATAGATATATGACCATAAGCCCACTATAATAGGCTTATGGTCATATACTTAAGGGATGCAAAAATATGTACGCTGCGTCTACACATGTTTAGGTTATATCGATCCAGTAGGGATCAACCCAATAGCCCTGGGTCTGATTCCAGCGGCGTATTTGCGGCCTACCCTGATACATCCGCTTCTTTACAACAATTACATCGGCCAGTGGCATAATTCCAGACATGTTTCTAATCCTCCTATTATTGATTTAAAATGAGTTGTGCATATTCCTCATCAATAACGAATTCTTTACCATCGTCGACGACAAGAACATAGCTCCCATCATCACGAATAATAAGTTCCCATTCATCATCAGTAATTTCGTGTACAGTACTATCTGTATAAATATCCTCCCTTGGTGGATCATACGCTGGTTGCAGTATGAAGCAATAAGAGAGAAAGAATAGCGTAAAAAACAAAGCCCAAAACGCACCCCGACACCATTTGCTCACCAGCCGACGCTTTGATATAACCATATCAAACCGTTCCATAAGGATCTTCCGCTCTTTGTTAAGAAGACCGGTGGCCAGCATATGCGGCGGCATTTCTTGGGGAGGCTGCCCGCCTTTTAAGATTCGAACAATTGTTAATAAATACGCTAACTGCTCTTTCCTGTCGAAGTCTTTCGTCACTGTCATATCGCACCGGATCTCGATTAACTCAGAGACATCCTTTTTCAGCAAATACACCGCTGGGTTCCACCAAAACAAGGAAGCAAACAGCCGCACTAAATATTTGATGAGTAAATCATGGTTACAAAAATGCGTATACTCATGCTTTAGGATATAGTACAGCTCCTGTTTAGTATAAGGTTCGTCTGGAAGAAAAATCCGCTTTCGGATTAATCCGATTCCCATGGGACCTTCTAAGCCCGGACAAATGCGTACACGAACAAAAGGCTGCCGCCGCGTCTCTTTTTTAATGGTCTCCAGCATCTGGTAGGCAGCGGAACCTCCATCGGTTGAGCCCCGGACCACTTTGCGCACAGACGTAAAGTTCATCCAAAAGAAACGAGCCGCCAGGATGAAGGAAATACTGAGCCAGATGACGCATACACAGTCTAAGAAGGCGAACCGAAAACCGCCCGCCGCCACCGTTACGTTCCGAACGCTCCTGTACAAATGGGTATAGACCAAATAGGTTTCCAGGGGCGTACTAAACGATGGCTCCCATGCAAGCAACATCCGAAAAAGCGTGAACCCATAGAGAAGCAAAATCGTGTGAGGACCAAAGGCTTTCAAGAAAAAATCTTTGGTCCGCAGCAGGTGAATTACCAAAACAAGGAAAGTGCTGAACAGCGCTGACATCACAAGGGAAAAGAACGATAAACTCATGTGTTATCATCCTTCACACGGTATTCTTCGATGATCGCTTCCAACTGCCGGATTAAATCATCCATGCCGTCTTTGTCGCCCTTTTGAGTCATTGCCACCGCTTCAACGCGAACAATATCACTAATACTGACACCGCTACGCTTCGCCAGTTCGGTATAATATTCCTTTTTTGAGTAGGTAGGAATAAATCTCCGGGCATACTGGCTGCCCCGCCGGTTTAGGTCATGAAAGCGTACCGCCTCTTTCTCTTCCAGCGAACGAAGAATAGCCCGCATATAGTTTACCGTCCAGGTCTTATTGGTGTGGTCCCAAAGCTCCAACATTTCCGGGACACTAAGGGGTTTTCCTTGCTCCCAAAGAAATGTCATAACCTTTTCTTCTGTTCTGGAAAGAACAAAGCGCTCCATATTTAACTTCCCTCCTTTCTTTGCAATTTTGTCGCTTCCCAGAAACACACTTTATAATAGCTATAAATATATTATACTTTGTTTATAGGGGCTAAAATAAAGGGGATTTTTGGGAATGGGGTTTAGATGAATCGCCAAATTACAGAGGTTAAAAAAGTCCCTCTATAATAAGTACAGTATATCAAATTGCTTTTTTGATGTCAAGTGGTTTTTAATAAAAATATTGAAATTTTCATCAAAAAAGAGTTTTCGCAATGTCTCTGTATTATATAAATGTAGAACTTATCCCCTAAAAGCTGCGGTTTCCGCACAGTCCACCAAAAAAACAAAAAGAAGCTGCGCCGCAGCTTCTTTTCTGTGGTACTAAGTTATGGTTTATTAGAAGATCTGCCTTATTCTACAGAGATAATAAAGTAGTAAACCGGCTGGCCGCCGTTTACCAGGTTGATTTCTACGTCCGAGTGAACCTTGCCAGCCAGCAGGCGCTTGGCCTCCTGGGCCTGGTCCGGGGTAATGCCCTCGCCGTAAATTAGGGTGATGAAGGAGGTCTGCTTTGTGCTTAGAGACCGGGCCACCCGCACACAGGTAGCCACCGGGTCCTTCTCTATATAATGGAGCTTGCCGTTCTTCAGGCCCAGAATGTCTCCGTGACGGATGGCCTCGCTGCCGAACTCGGAGTCTCGGGCAGCAAAAGTGACCAGGCCGGTGCTCACATGGCTGGCGGCGTCCAGCATAGCGGTGCGGTTGTCCTCCACGCCGGCGTCCGGGTCAAAAGACAGCATGGCGGCAATGCCCTGGGGAATGGTCTTGGTAGGCAGTACAATGACCTCCCGGTCCGTGGCCAGGGGAATGGTCTGCTCTGCGGCCATAAGGATGTTTTTGTTGTTGGGCAGCACAAAGACTTTCTTGGCCGGGGTGGCCAGCACAGCGCTGAGGATATCCTCTGTACTGGGGTTCATGGTCTGTCCGCCGCTAACCACCACAGCGCAGCCCAGCTCGGTAAACAGGCTTTTCAAGCCTTCGCCTGCCGCCACCGAGATAAAGCCCAGCTCTTCCACGGGCTCCTGGGGCTCCAGGGCGGCGGGGGCTTCCTGTGCCTGGGGCGCGCCTTGGTTCAGCTGGCGGTGCTGTTCCTTCATGTTCTCAATCTTCACGGTCAGCAGCTGGCCATATTTCAGAGCAGCCTGTAGGGCGTCGCCAGGGTTTTCGGTGTGCACATGCACTTTAATAATCTCCTCGTCGTCCGCCACCAGTACGCAGTCGCCAATGGTCTCCAGGTACAGCCGAAGCTCCAGGGGGTCCTTGGTAACATCCTTGTCCCGGCCCACAATAAACTCTGTGCAGTAGGTGAAGTTTATCTCGCTGTCAAATTCCGCGGCAGCGCTGCGGAAGAATTCCTCGGTCTCATGGGCCCGTTCCTCTTCAGACAGGCCGGACTCCAGAATAATCCCGCTGCGGAACACGCTAAGCATCCCCTCGAAGATCAGGCACAGGCCCTGGCCGCCGGCGTCCACCACTCCGGCGCGCTTTAGCACAGGCAGCAGCTCGGGAGTCTCCTCCAAAGCGGCGGCCGCCCCGGCGCACACAGTGTCCCACACCTGAACGGGTTCTTCCGCTCCGTGGGAGAGGGATTCCCGGCCCTGCTCGGCAGCCACCCGGGCTACGGTCAGGATGGTGCCCTCAGTGGGGCGGGTCACGGCCTTATAGGCCTCTTCCACACCCAGCTCCAGGGCTTTCACCAGCTCTTCGGCGCCCAGCTCCTCTAAGCCCTCCAGGCCCTTGGCAATGCCCCGAAACAGCAGAGAGAGTATTACGCCAGAGTTGCCCCTAGCCCCCCGCAGCATGGCTGCTCCGGCCTTTTTAGCCACCTGGGCGGCAGAGGCGGTATCGGGCAGGGACTTCACTTCCTGTGCCGCCGCGCCGATGGTCATGGACATATTGGACCCCGTGTCTCCGTCGGGCACAGGGAAAATGTTCAGGTCATTAACCTGCTTTCTATATTTCGCAATATTGTTGGATCCGGAGATAATGGCGTTTTTCAGCTGAGCGCCTTGAATCATGGGGAAACACATCCTTTTCATGAGTACGCGGCCCGGGGATCTGGCAGCGCGGAAAGCAAATAAATCAACTCTTCCTTAATTTTAGCACAGAACTTTCAAAAATACAAGCGGAAGGAACGTTTTTAGGATCTACTTGGCAATTTGCTTTGATCTTAGAGCTTTACCGGGCCCAATAGTCCGGACCGTTTCGTATTCCGGCGGCTGGAAATACTGGTTTTCGCCCCCCGGGCGGTGGGGCTGGCGGCGCCGTGGCCTAACCAGACGCACTGGGCTCCGGCGGCCTCTGGGCCTTGGTCCACCGGGACCACTGCGGTATGGTGGGGCCCGATGTAATTTGTAATCTTCATTTTTGCCTTGCCGCTACGTCAAGTTCAGCCGCTCTACCCCGGTGCACAGGCCGGTGGCCTCGTCTGCGGTAAAGATTACGCAGTCCATGCGGCAGGGCCCTTTGGCCAGATCAAAGCGGGCGGGCATCTTGGTGGTGTACCGGTTAATGATAATCTCTGGCTTTACCCCCAGCACCGAGTCCACGGTGCCGGTCATGCCCACATCCGTGATGTACCCTGTCCCTTTAGGCAGCAGGCAGGGGTCTGCGGTGGGCACATGGGTGTGGGTGCCAAACAGGGCCGTGGCCCGGCCATCGGCGTAATAACCCAGGGCCCGCTTTTCTCCAGTGGCCTCTGCGTGAAAGTCCACGACGCACAGCTTAGGCAGGTCCGGACTTTTCAGCAAGCCGTCCAGAGTCTCGAAAGGGGAACGCAGGCTCTCCATATAAACCGTGCCCATCAGGTTGGCCACCGCCACCCGTACCCGGCCCAGGTCTACGGTACACAGGCCGCGCCCCGGGGCGGCAGAGGGAAAGTTGGCCGGACGCAGCAGATTTTGGGCCGCGTCGTACAGCTCGTAACTCTCCCGGCGGCGAAAGCAGTGGTTGCCAGTGGTCACCACATCGGCGCCGCTGTCCAGCAGATGCTCAAAAGAAGCCGGGGTTATCCCGTTGCCGTCCGCCGAGTTCTCGCCGTTCACAATGGCCAGGTGGATGTTTTTTTGCTTTTTCAGCCCAGGCAGTTTTGCCCGCAGAAATTCGCAGCCAATGCTGCCCACCACGTCGCCCACACAAAGAATATTTACCATGCAATGCCCTCCTTTAAGGTCGTGGAGCTGGGAGGGTTCGCGCTGCGAACTCTTCCACATCTCGCCAGGAAAAACTTTTACTCCGCGTTTTGCGGATTCGGGCCAGTTAGCTGGCATCCGATACCAAAAGCCAGAGAGAAACAGGAATGCTTACAGACCCCGCGCGGCGGGGCCACAAAGCGCCTGTCACCCAACGAAAATGACCAAAACGGTCTAGCCATCTGCCAGTCTGGGGTCTTGCAGAGCCAAGCGGATGATCTTTGGAATGACTTCTCCCCGCACCCAGGCCCGGCGCCGCTGCTCCTCATCCGTCACGCCGCCCAGCAGGGACTTTTTCACCGCCGAGTTATCTGAGACGCACAGCAGGGCCGCCACGGGCAGGCCCACCAGCGCCCCGGCGCGAAAGGCCGCGGCAGACTCCATATCCAGGGCGTTACAGCCCATTTCTAAAATAGCGGGAATATGGGGGAACTGGGCCAGGAAGGTATCGGTGCAAAAGGGCCGGCCCACATGCCAGGCAAGGCCTGTTTTTTGGCAGACGGTCTGTGTCCCAGATGCCAGCGCGGCCAAAAATCCGCTGTCCGGGTAGGCTTTCTGGCCAAAGCAGTCCGAAAGGTTCTCCCTTAGGTAACGGCTGGCCCCGTCGCCGGACATAGACCACTCGGGCAGCACCAGGTCGCCCACAGCCATGGCTGGGTCCAGGGCTCCTACAGAGGAGAGAAACAGCACCCGCCCGCACTTAGTCTCTCCCAGAGAAAGCAAGGTATCCAGCACGGCGGGGGCGCCGCAGCCGGTTTTTATGTAGGTGATGGGTCCAGCCGGGCCCGCGTCCACCTGCCACACGGTCAGGCCATACAGGGGGCCGCTCTCCACCAGTACCTGGGCGGGACCCAGGCCCGCCACCCGATAAGGCGGCCAGCCTGGAGAAAGAATCACCGTTTTGCTGATACGGTCTCCGTCCACCCCCAACCCGCACCGGCAGAGGTCACTGGCGCGGCCAAAGCGGCGCATAGCTTCTGTCAGCGAATGATACGTCATCTAAAGAGGACTCCTTTCTAGAAATAATGGGCATTTCCGTTTTGAAAATGCCCATAAAACATATGTGGTTATCTCTTCCCTGATGAACGGACATTTACCAGGGAATCCAGCAGCGGAGAGCTGGCCAGACCAGCCCCCGGCTTAGTGCTTGGAGGACAGCAATCACCAGTGGGGAAGAACAAAACTTCTTCGCGACACGTCCAAGCCGCCGGCGAAGAATATCGTCATAAACGCTTCACACTTTCCTGGCGGCCCGATTGGGCCGAATGAACAGGCAAGGTCCTGGGGCAGCGCCGCCCGGGGCCGTGCAAATCTCATGACGCCCCGTTTTCTGTTACTTGGCGTAGTCCACCGCCCGGCTTTCTCGTATCATATTCACCTTGATCTGGCCGGGATAGTCCAGGTCGGTCTCAATCTTCTTGCAGATATCCCGGGCCAGCAGGGTCATTTGCTCGTCAGTAACCGCCTCGGGCCGCACCATGATGCGCACCTCGCGGCCAGCCTGGATAGCGTAGCAGCTCTCTACCCCGTCAAAGGAGGAGGCAAGCTCTTCCAGCTTTTCCAGGCGCTTAATGTAGTTTTCCAGGTTCTCTCGGCGGGCCCCAGGTCTTGCGGCCGAAATGGCGTCCGCCGCCTGAACGATGCAGGCAATAATGGTTTTAGCCTCCACGTCCCCGTGGTGGGCCGCAATGGCGTGTACCACGGCCTCGTTTTCTTTATAGCGCTTGGCCACTTCCACACCAATCTGTACGTGCGAGCCTTCCATCTCGTGGTCCAGAGCCTTGCCAATGTCATGCAGCAGACCGGCCCGTTTGGCTATGGTGGGGTTCAACCCCAGCTCGGAAGCAATCATCCCTGAAAGGAACGCCACCTCCAGGGAGTGGTTCAGCACGTTCTGCCCATAGCTGGTGCGGTAGCGCAAGCGGCCCAAAAGCTTTACCAGTTCGTGGTGTACGCCATTGATGCCTACCTCCAGCACAGCCCGCTCGCCTTCTTGCTTAATGGTGGATTCCACCTCCCGGCGGGCTTTTTCCACCGTCTCCTCAATGCGGGTGGGATGAATGCGCCCGTCGGAGATCAGCTTCTCCAGGGCCACCCGGGCCACTTCCCTGCGTACTGGCTCAAAGCTGGACAAGGTGATGGCCTCCGGCGTATCGTCAATAATCAGGTCCACGCCGGTAAGGGTCTCAATGGCCCGGATATTCCGGCCCTCCCGGCCAATAATGCGGCCTTTCATCTCGTCGTTGGGCAGGGGCACCACGCTAATGGCTGCCTCGGACACATGGTCCGCCGCACAGCGCTGAATGGCCACGGCAATAATCTCCCGGGCGGCTTGGTCGCTCTCGTCCTTCATTTGTTGTTCATATTCCCGTACCATCACGGCTTTTTCATGTACAAGCTCATTCTCTAGATGGTCCAGCAAATACTGCTTAGCCTGCTCGGCGGAAAAAGCGGAAATCTTTTCCAGCATGTCGAACTGGCTCTTTTTTACAGCCTCGGCCTCCCTCAGGCGTTCCTCCGCCTTGCGGTTGCGCTGGTCAATCTGGTCCTCTTTGCGCTCCATGGACTCCAGCTTTCTCTCCAGGCTCTCCTCTTTTTGCAGGTTGCGGCGTTCCTGGTGCTGAATCTCCTTGCGCCGGTCTGAAAGCTCCTTTTCCGATTCGTTTCTCAAGCGGTGTATCTCGTCCTTGCCTTCCAGCACGATCTCTTTTTTTCTGGCCTCGGCGGTTTTTACCGCGTCCCCCACAATGCGCTTGGCCTCTTCCTCGGCAGAGCCAATGGTGGCTTCAGCCTTGCTTTTGCGGTAGTGATAGCCCAAGAAGAATCCCCCAGCGCCACCGGCGGCAGCGGTAAGCACGGCGATTATAATACACAGCCATACAGGTAACTGGCCCAATCGGGCACCTCCTTCATTAAAATAGATTAGAATAAATTATTTTAGACGATGGGGAACAAGCCCCGTGAAATGCATGGCTGCTTTAGGTCTATTCAATTTTATATATTATATAATCGGTAATATTATGGCGAAAACGCCCCAGAAATATATAAAAAATCTATAAAAAAGCAACGGGTGCACTCTATATCTAATTGTATCCCTATCCACCCTTGGTTGTCAAGAAAATTATGAACTTTTCTTAAAAAAGGCGGGGCGGAAAACCGCAGAGGTTTTACTTTATAGCCAATGGACTTGGGCACAGGGCAGCGCTGTGGATAATCCCGCCGGGCCCTGTCTAGACCAAATTTTTTTGAACCAGGCGTAAAGCCGCTTGCCTAAAAGAGGCGGGCCGAAAGCTGAAAAAATGCAGAACAGGCTGGTGCGGAGGAACAACGGCCAGTGGGAGCCGGCCATTTTGTGGATATACAGGCCGCTTACCGCCGACAGAGAGAATTCCTTGCCCCGCTTGCCCATGGTGGCGGGAAACTAGCTATTTGCCCTGCTTCTGCCCCTGCTCCGTGGAGCTGGCATAAGGCCGGTATGCGTCTCATGGGCCTGGGCGGCGGTACGATTCTATAAGGCCAGGCGGGTCAAATCCGTTAAGATGCCCTATGATTAAGACCGGACTTCTTGTGCCAGATGGGTTTAGAGGGCATGCCGGACGGAAATGTGGAGAGGGCGGGTACCGCTTATTTGACAATGTATCAGATCCCATGGTATAATAAAAAACAATATTATTCAGGGAGGTTCCCAATGTCCGCGTTTCCATTGTGCATTGTGTATGCTCCATGCAAGGTTTGAGGACGCCGCATGGAGCATAAAAACCGTTAAGCGTAAACTGGCTGATTGCTGGATAGAGTGCTAACGGAGAGTTTTAGGGCAACACCGCACCATTCGCGGCTGGAGCCTTAAGCACCGTCTTGCTTGCAGATTTTCCGTGAAAGCGCACAGCTTTCGCTTGTCAATGGTGAGATTGACGGCGCTCAATCTGTACCCTCTGAAGAAAAATCTGACTGCGCAATACGGCACTTAGAATTGTGCGGTATTGCCCTAACTCTTGTCCTCAGACTTTGCAATTTTGATTGTCCTACAAAAATCAAAGGAGCGAAGTCAAATGAAATCACATAAAAATCAGTCCCTCCGGCCCTACCTGCTGCTTTTGGGCACCCAGTCCCTATCAGGGCTTGGCAGCGCCATGACCGGCTATGCTCTTGTGCTTTGGCTCTATAGACAAAGCGGCTCGGCCCTGGAGACCGCGCTGCTATCCGTCTGTTCTTACGCCCCCTATGTGCTTATGAGCATCTTCGCCGGGGCCCTTAGCGACCGCTGGAACAAAAAGCGTACCATGCTGGTGTGCGACCTGCTGGCAGCGGCCAGCACCCTGGGGGTGCTGTTCCTGCTGAAAAACGGCTTGTTGCAGCCCTGGCATATGTATATCCTCAACGGAGTGAACGGCCTGATGAACACCGTGCAGCAGCCAGCCGGAGACGTGGCGGCTACCCTGCTGGTGCCAAAGGAACATTACCAAAAAACCAGCGGCCTGCGGTCTTTTGCCTCTTCCCTAAACACGATCCTGCACCCAGTGCTTGCTTCTGTTCTGTTCGCCTTTGCTGGGATGGACCTGGTCATTGCCGTGGACCTAAGTACCTTTGCCATTGCTTTTGTAACGCTTTTGTTTTTTATCCCTGTTCCAGAAACCGTTCTGGAGGGTAAGCCAAAGGAGAAACTTTTGGATGCCGCTAAGGCTGGGCTAAAGTGGCTAAGAGCCAACCCCCTGATCTTTGATCTAATCTTTTTTCTGGCGGCTATCAACCTGATCGCCTCTGCCTATCAAGCGGCCCTGCCGGCCATGCTGCTTAGCCGGGAAAAGGGCGGCGAAACGGTGTTAGGCCTGGTAAATACTGTAACAGGGGTGGCTACGCTGGCGGGCGGAGTCCTTGCCGCGCTGCTGCCCAGGCCCAAAAACCGGGTACGGGTTATTTGCTATTCCCTGATGATCTCTATGGGAACAGAGAATTTTATGCTGGCTTTTGGGCGCACGCCCCTGGTGTGGTGTGTGGGCGCGGTGCTGGGCTGGATGGCAATCCCCCTAATGAACGCCAATATGGACGTGGTATTCCGTTCCACGATCCCGACACAGATGCAGGGACGGGTTTATTCCTGCCGGAATACCCTGCAATTTTTCACCATTCCAGTGGGTTACCTTTTGGGCGGCCTGCTGGTGGACAGAGTCTTTGAGCCGCTCA
The DNA here is from genome assembly GCF_034334985.1 of Acutalibacter intestini. Classification (NCBI taxonomy): domain Bacteria; kingdom Bacillati; phylum Bacillota; class Clostridia; order Eubacteriales; family Acutalibacteraceae; genus Acutalibacter; species Acutalibacter intestini. The sequence continues at coordinate 47,970 of NZ_JAWXXL010000004.1, forward strand.
TGAAGGCGGCCCCGCCGGAAGGGCTGCTGACCGGGCTTTTTGGCCAGGGAAAGGGGGCCGGCGCGGCCGCGCTGTTTTTTGTGTTGGGCTTGGCGGGGGTATTGGTCTGTCTGGTGTTTTATAAGATTTTGCGAAAATTCCGGTGGGCGGATCCCCAAGAGAAAGAAGGAAAAAGCGCTGGGCTAAACGGAGAATAGAGTAGAAAAGACGACTGCGTGGTGGCAGCCGTCTTTTCTTTATGGTTGAATTTTTGCAGGGATAGGGCCTTATATGAACCCCTGGAAGTACACGGTGTGACAACACATGGTACGCCGTTTGGTTTACAGAGCCGCGTAGGCTGCGGCCCGAACTTATGGGAGTCCACGGCCTTTGGCGGGTTCCTGGGGGCCAGTCCTCACTGGGAACGGTCAAGAGCCAATCGCGTCCGGCAGAAATGGCTGACGTCTCTAAGCCATTATAACGGGCTGCAAGCCCTTTCGGAATGCACCCCCAAGGGTTTTTGCTCTAACTCCCGCCAATAATTCAGGCGCATTCCTAGTAAAGAGGCCTGTTGGAACAGTGCGGCCTTACTGATCATCCTCTGTGTAGAGAATTTCCCGCAGCAGTTCCGTGGTGTCAAAGCTCTGGTCCCGGGGGCGGGTGGGTTGGGATGGGGCCTGAGACCGCGGGGACGGCTGAGGCGGAGCGGAAGGTACATCCGGGCGCTGGGCCGGGCGTACAGCCGGCGGCATTTCCTGGGGCCGCATCCGCTGGGGAGGCTGCGCCATCTCGTCGGGTAAGTCAAACTCCTCGGTGTACATAGAGCTGGGAGCAGGGGCCAAAGGCAAGGGGTCGGGCCGCGGCTGTCCAGACGAGGGGAACTGCTGGGGAAGCTCGAACTCCTCGGTATATAAGTTTCCGTTCACCGGCACCGAAAGAGCCTCAGGCTCGGGCCTATGCAGAGTGGGCTGGGGTTCCAGGCCATATCCGTCTGTGTGGCCGGCAGAAGCACCGGCGGGCCGGCTGGGTTGTACCGGCCGGGGGCGCACGGGCTGGCGGATCTCCGCGTGCTGGATCTCCTCAAAAATTTCGTCCCGCTCTCCCATGTTTTGGCGGCCGCGCACAATAAATACTGCCAGGACCACCAGACCCAGAACCCCTACGCCGATACATCCGGCGCCACTGTAGAACAGCACAATGGACATGGAGTTGTTCCGCTGGTTTACCCGGGCAAAGGTGACATAGTTGGGCTCTAGGGGGGCGCTGGCGTCCACCTGGCCGGAGCTGTTGGGATTGGGCGTAGCGCTGCTTGTGCCCAGAGAGGGCTGTAAAACGGTACCGCCCGCGCTGCCGGGAATCCGGGGCCGGGATGAGATGGTACCGCCGGTACTGCTGGTACTGCCCGTATTCCCAGAGTTGCCGCCGGAATGGTTATTGTCCGGCCCTGTATAGCCGGGGTCGCTGCTCTCGTTGGGATCACTGGAAACAGGATCGTCGCCTCCCGGCTGGCTGGAGCTGGGGTCGTCGGTAGGGGGCGGGGTGGGGTCATCCTCTGGGGGCGGCGTGGGGTCGTCTGTGGGGGGTGGCTCGTCCGTGGGCGGGGGTGTTGTGGGCTCGTCTGTAGGAGGCGGCTCGTCCGTGGGCGGCGGGGTGGGGTCGTCCGTTGGGGGAGGATCATCTGAAGGCGACGGTTCCACTGGATCGGTGGGGAGCTCCCCGTTGCCGTTGGTCTCTTCGTCAATAAAGGGCAAATCGCCGTCCTCGGCGGCCGCCGGCAGGGCCAGCGCGGGCATGGCGGCGGCGAAGAGAACCAGCAAGGTCAATAGCAGGGCCCAAAAGCGTTTTTGCTTCATAAAAAGCCTCCGTTTTTCTGGGGATGTGATGAGATGATAGACTTATTATAACTCATAATGAGGGGAATATCAAGGGACGGGAAAATTAGGGCGTGTTTAAAACGCTCCCAGCTTCTCGCCGATATACCGCTCCAGCCCCTCGGTGGGCACCCGCTCTTGCGCCATACTGTCCCGTTCCCGCACAGTCACCTGGCCGTCGCCGGCTTTTTCGCTGTCGCCTACGGTGTCGAAGTCCACCGTCACGCATAGGGGTGTGCCGATCTCGTCCTCCCGGCGGTAGCGTTTGCCGATAGAGCCGGTCTCGTCAAAGTCGGTCATAAAGTGGCGGGAGAGCTTTTCCGCCAGCTCCCGGGCCGGGGGCGACAGCTTTTTGGAAAGGGGCAGCACCGCCGCCTTGTAGGGGGCAATGGCGGGAGACAGGCGCAGCACCACCCGGCTGTCGTTTTTCGCCTGGTCCAAAACCTCCACGTCGTAGGCCTCGCACAGCAGGGCCAGCACCGTGCGGTCCAGGCCGTAGGTGGACTCGATGATATAGGGAATGAACTTCTCGTTGGTTTCAGGGTCCAGATAGTCCATCTTCTGGCCGCTGTACTCCTGGTGGCGGCTAAGGTCAAAGTTGGTGCGGTTGTGGGTGCCGTTAATCTCTCCCCAGCCAAAGGGGAACAGGTACTCGATGTCGCAGGCGGCCTTGGCGTAGTGGGCCAGTTTCTCATGGTCGTGGAAGCGCAGCTTTTCGGCGGGCAGGCCCAGGTCTTCAAAGTACTTTTTGCCATACTCCTTAAAATAGGTATACAGCTCCTCGTCGGCGCCCTCTTTGCAGAAAGTCTGGAACTCCATTTGCTCGAACTCAATGGTGCGGAAAGTGAAGTTGCCCGGGGTGATCTCGTTGCGGAAGGCCTTGCCGATCTGGCCAATGGAGAAGGGCAGCTTGGCCCGCATGGTGCGCTGGACATTGAGGAAGTTCACGTACTCGCCCTGGGCGTTTTCAGGCCGCAGATAGATAATGGACTTGTTATCCGCGGTGACGCCCCGGTAGGTCTGGAACATGAGGTTGAATTCCCGAATATCCGTAAAGTTGTGTTTGCCGCAGTTGGGGCAGGGGATGTGGTGGTCCTTGATATACTGGAACATCTCCTCCTTAGTCATGCCGTCGGCGTGGGCGTCGGAATTAAAGTCATCAATAAGATTGTCGGCCCGGTAGCGCATTTTACACTCTTTGCAGTCCAGCAGCGGGTCCGAGAAGCTCTGCGCATGGCCGCTGGCCTCCCACACCCGGGGGTGCATCAGAATGTCGGCGTCCACCTCGAAGGAGTTGTGCCGCTCCTGAATAAAGCGCTTGCGCCAGGTGTCCTTCACGTTGTTTTTCAGCCGGGCGCCCAGGGGGCCATAATCCCAGGTGTTGGCCAACCCCCCATATATCTCGCTGCCGGGAAAGATAAAGCCCCGGGTCTTGCAGAGGCTTACGATCATATCCATGGTTTTTTCACTTTGCCGCATAGTAGATTCATTCCTTTCTCTCTTCTTGCTGTCATTTTACCAAATTCAAAGAAAGTTTGCAAGAAAAACCGCCGGAGTTTTCATTTTTTTAGCCGCCCTCTGGCCTGGCGGGCGGTTGACAAAGGGCCACAAAATGATATAATAAAAACGCCCCCCTCATGGGGCGGGCGTTGGACGCAATAAAAAGCTGGTTGGGCCACTCCCCTGAAGAAAAGGGAGAAAGCGGATGTTCTTTCCCCCTAATAAAAGCGTGTTGACCGTCCGGACGCGGCCCGGGCGGTCAGCGGTTCTTAGAAACACGGGTTTTTTAAACCAAGGCCATCCGCTATGGGAGCAGTTCTCTTATTATGATAGTATATTATACCGCCCCGGCGAAAATGTCAAGGACGGTGTCTCAATAGGAGTGTCCACACGCGTTGTGTTGCCAGCAAGCCGCCAAAGGCGGAACAGTAAAAGCGCCGCCACATTTTCAAAGGCCGCGGGGCTTTAGGGGCGGCAGGAAGAGCAAAGCCCCGCTCCCTCCTGCCCAACGCGGGGAAGCGCTCCGGTTCCTTGGCGGAGCCAGGGAATGGGACCCCTTTGACCTGGCCGAGTCCAGCCGGTTTCATGGGCGGGACAAGGCCAGCGGAGACTTGACTTAGAACGCAAGAGCCGGCTTTGCCAGCTTTCCACCGCTGGAAGCCATTGGCTGCTTCCCAGCTAAAATATCGTGATTCAATACTCTCTTTTGGATACGCCCATCTCAACAGCGAGGAGTTTTTCCCCATGGATAAATCGAAGATCCGCAATTTCAGTATTGTTGCCCACATCGACCACGGCAAAAGCACCCTGGCCGACCGCATTTTGGAGCAGACCAAGGCGGTCCCTCTGCGGGAAATGGAAAACCAGCTTTTGGATAACATGGACCTGGAGCGGGAGCGGGGCATCACCATCAAGGCCCACGCCGTTACCCTGGTGTATACCGCCCGGGACGGGGAGGACTATGTGTTCAACCTCATCGATACCCCCGGGCATGTTGACTTTAACTATGAGGTCTCCCGGTCCCTGGCCGCCTGCGAGGGGGCCGTGCTGGTGGTGGACGCCTCCCAGGGCATTGAGGCCCAGACTCTGGCCAACACCTACCTGGCCGTGGACGCGGGCCTGGAGATTGTGCCAGTGGTGAACAAGATCGACCTGATCAGCGCGGACCCGGACCGGGCCTGCCATGAAATAGAGGACATTATCGGCATTCCGGCCATGGACGCCCCCCGCATCTCTGCGAAAAACGGAATTAACATCGATGAGGTGCTGGAGCGCGTGGTCAGCGACATCCCCGCCCCTCAGGGGGACGAGAGCGCGCCTTTGCGGGCCCTGATTTTCGACTCTTATTATGATTCCTACCGGGGGGTTATTGTCTACGTGCGCATTAAAGATGGCTGTGTCCGCCCAGGGAACACCATCCGCATGATGGCGACCGGCGGGGAGTTTCAAGTGGTGGAGTGCGGCTTTCTTCGGGCTACCTCCCTGGAGCCGGCAGAGGCCCTTTACGCCGGAGAGGTGGGCTATATCGCGGCCTCTATTAAGGATGTGCGCCAGGCCCGGGTGGGCGATACCGTGACCCTGGCGGAAAACCCGGCGGCGGAGCCGCTGCCCGGCTACCGGGCGGTGCAGCCCATGGTGTTCTGCGGCATTTACCCTGCCGACGGGGCCCACTACACAGACCTGCGGGACGCTTTGGAAAAGCTCCAGCTTAACGACGCCTCCCTGACCTTCGAGCCGGAGACCTCGGTGGCCCTGGGCTTTGGGTTCCGATGCGGCTTCTTAGGGCTTCTGCATATGGAAATTATCCAGGAGCGCCTGGAACGGGAGTATAACCTGGATCTGATCACCACCGCCCCCAGCGTGGTGTATAAGATCACAAAGACCAACGGCGAGACCCTCTCCATTGACAACCCCACCAACTACCCGGACCCTGCCACCATCCAGAGCGCGGAGGAGCCCATTAGCAATGCCCATATTTATTCCCCCGCCGAGTACGTGGGCAACATTATGGAGCTGTGCCAGGAGCGCCGGGGCGTGTTTATGGACATGAAATACATTGACACCGACCGGGTGGATATCCACTACGAGCTGCCCCTTAATGAGATCATCTACGACTTTTTCGACGCGCTGAAGTCCCGCACCCGGGGCTATGCCAGCTTCGACTACGAGCTGCTGGGCTACCGGCCCTCTCAGCTGGTAAAGCTGGACATCCTCTTAAACGGCGAAATGGTGGACGCCCTTAGCTTCATTCTGCACACCGAAAAGGCCTACCCCCGGGCCCGGAAGATGACGGAAAAGCTGAAGGAGAAGATTCCCCGCCAGCTGTTCGAGGTGCCCATCCAGGCCTGCGTGGGGGGCAAGATTATTGCCCGAGAAACCGTAAAGGCCTTGCGCAAGGACGTTCTGGCCAAGTGCTATGGCGGGGACATCACCCGCAAGAAAAAGCTGCTGGAAAAGCAGAAAGAGGGCAAAAAGCGCATGCGCCAGCTGGGCACTGTAGAGGTGCCCCAAGAGGCCTTTATGGCTGTGCTGAAGTTGGACGAGTAGGGCGGTCCCGGGCTAGACGGGGTTAAAACGCCGAGGGCTTTCCCCGCGCAAAGGGCCGCGTATGCGGAAAAACAGAACCAAGGAGACCGCCATGATAGAACTTACCACCCCCCGCCTGCGCCTGCGGGACTATGTTCCCGCCGACGAAGAGGCCTATTACCAGCTGAAAAGCTGCCCTAAGACCATGTACTACCTGCAAGATATTATGTTCCACAGCCGGGAGGAGGCCCGAGAGGACTTTGCCCAGGTGCTGGCCGACGCAAAGCGCCCAGACCGTACCTTTTACTTTCTGCGGGCCGAGCTTCAAGAGAACGGCTGCCAGGTGGGGAGTATCGGCTATACGGTGCAGGACCGCACGCCGGTGGGAAAGCTGGTCCACGCGGGATACTTTTACCTGTCGGAGTTTTGGGGTCGAGGCTATGGCACCGAGGCTCTGGCAGAGCTGCTGCGCTTTGCTTTCCGCGAGGACGGGGTATATCGGTTTTCCACCGGGTGCCTGGCGGAGAACGTGGGCTCCCGGCGGGTGATGGAGAAGTGCGGGCTCATTCGGGAGGCGGAAAAGCCCGGCTGGCAGTGGCACGACGGTCAAATGAAAACTCGTCTGGAGTACCGGCTGCTGCGCCGGGAGTATGAAGAACGTGATGGCGCGGTGGGGTAAGAATCTGACCCAGCCGGGCCGGCGGCCAAGCTCCTTTGCGCCAGAGGCAGTTCTATATGACCACGCGTTTTCTTTTACCAAGGGCAGTAATCATTGATAAGGATAACATATTTTCCCCTTTTTCTTATCACAATATATATTGACAGGTCAATTAAAATGCTATTATAATGGAAAAGAGGTTTATCATGTTCGCGATTGCAATTGACGGGCCGGCCGGCGCGGGAAAATCCAGCGTGGCAAAGGCTGCCGCCCAGCGGCTGGGCTTTACCTATGTGGATACTGGCGCCATGTACCGGGCCTTGGCCTTGTTTATGCTGGAAAACGGCGTAAACCTGGAGGACCCCCAGGCCGTGACAGCCCGCCTGCCAGAGGCAAAGGTTACGCTGGCCTATGGAGAAAAGGGGCAGCGCACCCTGCTTAACGGCCGGGATGTTTCCCAGGCCATCCGCACCCAAGAGGTCTCCATGGCCACTTCCCGCTGGGTGTCCCATATCCCCCAGGTGCGGCGCTTCCTGCTGGACCTGCAAAGGGACCTGGCCCAGAGGGCCCATGTGGTGATGGACGGCCGGGACATTGGCACCGCTATTTTGCCCGGGGCCCAGCTGAAGGTGTTCCTTACCGCTTCGCCAGAGGAGCGGGCCCGGCGGCGGACCCGCCAGCTGGAGGAGGCCGGGGCTCCGGCGGACTTTGGGCAGGTGCTGGCAGAGGTGGTCCAGCGGGACAGGCAGGACCAAGAGCAGCTGGGCCAGCGTCCGGCGGACGGCGTGACCCTGGACACCACGGGGCTAAGTTTTGAGCAGGTGGTGGACCAGCTGGTGGCCCTGGCCCAAGAGCGAATGAAAAAAGATGTGGGGTGACAAAGTGGCAAAAAAACGGAGCGCCAAACAGAGGCCGGCACGGCGAAAGAGCCCGCTGTACGCTTTGGGGCAGGTGATATTGGCGCTTTACTATTATCCGGTGTTCCGCCTAAAGGTGGTGGGCCGGGAGAATATGCCCAAAACCGGCCCCGTGCTGCTGTGCTGCAACCATATGGTAAAGCGGGACCCAGTGACCCTGGGGGTTTCCCTGTGGCGGCAGGTGTACTATATGGCCAAAGAAGAGCTGTTCCGCGGCAAATTCCTGGGGGGACTGCTGCGGGGGCTGGGGGCTTTTCCGGTGTGCAGGGGAAGCGGCGGGGCGGACGCCCTGGCCGACGCCTACCGTCTGCTGGATGAAAACGCCGTGGTGGGGGTGTTTATTGAGGGCACCCGCTCTAAAGACGGACTGCTGCAAAAGCCTAAGACGGGCGCGGCTCTTTTGGCCTACCGGACCAAGGCCACCGTGGTGCCGGTGTGTATTACAGCAGAGGACGGCAAACTGCCCAGGATGTTCAAGCGAACCATTGTGAATTTTGGCAAGCCTATCCCGGCGGAGCGGTTGAACATTCCCGATGATTCCAGTATGCAGCTGCGAAAGGCCAGCCGGAAGATTATGAACGAGATTATTGGCCTGAGGGAAGAGACCCTAAAAAGCCTGGGTCTGCCCTCGCAGCTGCCGGAAGGGGCTGAAAAGCGGTGACGGTCCATTTGGCGAAAAGCGCTGGCTTCTGCTTTGGGGCCAAACGGGCCGTGGATATGGTCTACGACCTATTGGCAAAGGGGAAAAAGCCGGTGACCCTGGGGGCCATTCTCCATAACCCCCAGCTGGTGGAGGAACTGGCGGCTGGGGGCGTAGCCATTGTGGACGCGCCGGAGGATACCCCGCCAGGGCACGTGCTGGTGCTCCGTTCTCACGGGGTGACCGCCCAGGTGGAAGAGAAAGCCCGGGCCCTGGGCCTGGAGTGGGCGGACGCCACCTGTCCCTTTGTAAAGAAAATTCATGATATCGCCCGGCAGGCGGGGGAACAGGGGCGGGTGTTTCTGCTTTTCGGCGACCCCGGCCATCCGGAGGTGGCGGGCACAGTAAGCCGCTGCACAGGGCCCTATTTTGTATGCGCTTCGCCGGAGGAACTGGTTAATTTGCTGAAGGAACGGCCCGAACTAAAGGAAATTCCTGTCACAGCGGCGGCACAGACGACGTTTCATGGGGGGCTTTGGCAAAATTGTTCTGAAACTCTGAAAAAACTATGTACAAACGCCGCGATTTTTGATACAATATGTAATGCAACAGCGAAACGGCAGAAAGAGGCGCTGGCTCTGGCCAAAGAATGCGACGTGATGATCGTTGTGGGCGGCAGGGACAGCTCGAATACGGCCAAGCTTCGAGACATTTGCTCGGAGTATAGTGAAACGTACCTCATTGAAAGGGCCCGGGAGCTTCCGGCCTTTTCCAACCGCCTGAGCGTTGGCATAACAGCGGGAGCTTCTACACCCGCAAGCATAATAAAGGAGGTACTTGTTACCATGGCTGAAGTCAACAGCACTGAACAAAATTTTGAGGAGATGCTTGAGGAATCGCTCAAGAGCATGAATACAGACGAGAAGGTTCATGGCGTTGTGGTGGGCATCTCCCCCACGGAGGTCTACGTAGACGTGGGTCGCAAGCAGGCTGGCTTTATCCCTGCCGCAGAGCTTTCTAACGATCCCTCGGCCAAGCCCGAGGATGTGGTAAAGATTGGCGACCAGGTGGAGCTGCTTATTATGAAAACCAATGACCAGGAAGGTACCATTATGCTCTCCAAGCGCCGGGTAGAGGCCATGAAGGGCTGGGACACCATCCAGGCTGCTCAGGAGAGCGGCGAGATTCTGGAGGGCAAGGTCATTGAGGTGGTCAAGGGCGGCGTCATTGTTCTGCGGGACGGCATGCGGGTGTTTGTGCCCGCCTCTCAGGCCACGGCCAGCCGGGGCGAACCCCTGGAGGGCCTACGGGGCCAGGAAGTGAAGTTCCGTATTATTGAGGTGAACCGCCAGCGCCGCCGGGCTGTGGGCTCCATCCGCAGCGTGCTGCGGGAAGAGCGCAAGGCTGCCCAGCAGAGCTTCTGGGAGCAGGTGGAAGAGGGCCAGAACTATACCGGCAAGGTAAAGTCCCTGACCAACTTTGGCGCTTTTGTGGACCTGGGCGGCGTGGATGGTATGATTCATATTTCCGAGCTTAGCTGGAACCGTGTGAAGCATCCCAGCGAAGTGGTGAACGTGGGCGACACGGTGAATGTGTATGTGAAGGGTCTGGACCGGGAGAACAGCAAGATCTCTCTGGGCTACAAGCGTCCTGAGGACAACCCGTGGGTGAAGATGGAGCGGGAGTACCCTGTGGGCACTGTGTGCCAGGCGAAGATTGTGGGCATGACCGCTTTTGGCGCTTTTGCCAGCGTGATTCCGGGCATTGATGGCCTTATCCATATCTCCCAGATCGCCGACCACCGGATTGAGAAGCCCCAGGACGCCCTGGCAGTGGGCGATATGGTGAAGGTGAAGGTCACAGACGTGGACCTGGAGCGTCACCGGGTATCTCTTTCCATCCGGGCAGTCCTGGAGGACGAGCAGGCTGCGGCGGATGAGGAGGCGGAGAACGCCCCCGCAGAAGAGGTGGTCTACTCTACCGAGCAGCCCGCTCCTGTGGAAGAGTAATATTTTTAGTTATACAGACAGGGTAGTTTCTGCTGCCCTGTTTTGTATATGTTAGGGTCTTTCACTAAAGTTTGGCCCGGATTGGTAAAAGATTTAGGCTTATCCTGATGAAATTGATAGAGGGTAGAATAGGGCCCTGGCGGGAAGATTTAGATTGTAACGCGCAGCGTCCCAGGATAGGCTACTGGAGGAAAGTCAACATGAAACGTGTGAAAAAACCTGTATTTTTTGTGGTGCTGGTCTTGATTGCCGCCCTGGTGTTCACCTCGCTATTCGGGGTGTATGGCCAAAACGGCGACTTCAAGGTCACCTACCTGAAAGGGGCCGGCGACATCCGCTGGGGCATTGACATCCGCGGCGGCGTGGAGGCCACTTTCAGCCCGGCGGACGGCGTGACCGCTACCAGCAGCGAGCTGGAATCTGCCAAGCAGATCATTGAGACCCGAATGGTCTCCCAGAACATCACAGACTACGAGCTGTATACCGACGAGGCCAATAACCGGATTATTGTGCGCTTCCCCTGGAAGAGCGATGAGACGGACTTTGACCCAGAGAAGGCGATTAACGAGCTGGCCGCCACGGCTATGCTTACCTTCCGAGAAGGCGGCAGCTATGAGACCATGGAGTACGGCGAAAACGGCGAGCCCATCTATAAGACGCCTACCGGAACCACCGCCGACACCATTATCCTGGAGGGCTCCGACGTGGTCAGCGCCCAACCCGCCGTTACCCAGAATGAGTCCACCGGCGCTACAGAATATGTAGTATCCCTGGAGCTAAGCGACGCGGGCAAAGAGAAGTTCGCCGAGGCCACCGAACGTCTGGTGGGCCAGACCATCTCCATCTGGATGGACGACGTGCGGCTGTCTGCACCTACGGTCAACGCTGTTATTAGCGACGGCAAATGCGTCATTGAGGGCAGCTTTACCAGCGAGAGCGCCACCACCCTGGCTGCGCAGATCCAGGCCGGCGCACTGCCCTTTGCCCTGGAGACCTCAAACTTCAACTCTTTGGCGCCCACCCTGGGCAGTCAGGCCCTTTCCGCCATGATGATGGCAGGCATTATTGCCTTTATTGTGATTGCCGTGCTGATGATCGTCTGCTTCCGCCTGCCTGGCGTGGTGGCCGTCATCAGCCTGACGGGGCAGATGGGCATTTGCTTTGCGGCCATTACCGGCTTCTTCCCCAACATGAACTCCTTCACGATGACGTTGCCCGGCATTGCGGGCCTGATCTTGTCCATTGGTATTGGTGTGGACGCCAACGTGATCACCGCCAGCCGGGTGCGGGAAGAGCTGAACAGCGGCAAGACCCTGGACGGCGCTTTGCAGCGTGGCTTCCAAAGCAGCTTCTGGGCCATCTTTGACGGGAACATTACCACAGCCATTGTGGCAATTATGTTAATGATGGTCTTTGGCCCCAGCAATATCCTGTCTATGATCTTCGGCCAGTCCACCACGGGCTCTATCTTCTCCTTTGGTTTCACCTTGCTGGTGGGCATTATCGCCAACTTTATTATGGGCGTGCTGGCTACCCGCCTGATGACCTTGTCCCTGGCTGCTTTCAAGCCCCTGCGCAGCCGCTGGCTGTTTGGCGCGGCCAAGGAGGGGCAGGCTTCCCGGACCCACAAGAAATTCAACTTCTTTGGCAGCCGTAAGACGTATTATATTATTTCCGCCGTTGTGATTGTGGTGGGCCTGGCGGCCAGCGTAATCATGGGGCCAAAGCTGGATATTCAGTTCGCGGGCGGCGCTATGATCCGCTACTCGGTGGATGGTACTGGATATACCTCTGAGGACATCCGCCAGACCATCTCGGACAAAATGGGCCTGGATAGCTCGGTTTCGGTCAACCAAGACATGACCACCCAGCAGGAGAACGTGACCATCTCCTTTGCGGGCAACAAAAGCATTACCCCAGACCAGCAGGCCCAGGTGGCCACTGTGCTTAGTGACGCCTATGATCAGGCCACCTTTACCCTTTTGGAGTCCAACTCAGTGGACGCCACCATGGGCGCTAAGTTCTTCCAGAAGTGCCTGGTGTGCTTCGCCCTAACCGCCATTCTGCTGCTGGTGTATATTGCCCTTCGGTTTAAAAAGATCGGCGGCCTGTCTGCGGGCCTTACGGCCATTGTGGCCCTGCTTCACGACGTGCTTATCGCGTTCTGTGTGTTTGTGGTTTTCGGCATGTCTATCAATGACATCTTCATTGCGGTGGTGCTGACCCTGCTGGGTTACTCGCTGAACAGCACCATTGTGGTGTATGACCGTGTGCGGGAAAACAAGCAGAAGCTGGGACCCCGGGCGGACTTTACCGAGACCATGAACCTGAGCCTGAACCAGACTCTGGGCCGCACTCTGCTGACCTCGCTGACCACCTTCCTGGCTCTGGCCGTTGTGCTGGCCGTGGCAGGGGTGTTCTCCATCAGTACAGTGGTGTCTTTCTCGCTGCCCATGATGGTGGGCGTAGCGGCGGGCTGCTTCTCGTCCCAGTTCATCGCGCCCAACCTGTTTGCAGCCTGGCAGGTAAAGCAGCGTGAAAAAGCCGAAAAAGCTTAAAAAGGAAAATAACGTAAGCTTCCTCGCAAATTGAAAAACGCCGCCCCAGAAAAGGGTTCTTTAGCCCTTGGGAACCACCTTTTTCAGGCAGGGGAAAAAATTAGAAAGAGAAAAAGAGCCGTTTCCCTTTTATGGGGCGCGGCTCCTTTTTTCGCTAAAATTTTCCGCCGCTCTTTGGCCGGATAAGCAGGCGGACATCTGCACAAACTACCTCGGGATACCAAAATCAATTAAGATTTGAATTCATCCCGATTTTTACCGGAAAGAGGGGGATCTTATGAACGTCATCGACCGTATTGCCCTGGCGCTTACCGTAATCGGCGGTGTAAACTGGGGCCTGGTGGGCGTGTTCCGCTTTGACCTGGTAGCCTGGATCTGCGGCGGGCAGACCGCCGTGGTGGCCAGGATTATATACACCCTGGTGGGCATTTCCGCTTTGTGGTGTATCGCTCTGCTCTTCCGCGACTGGGACGGCGAAACGGCCATGACCCATTCCCGGCAAAGCTAGAATTCGCTCCAATCCCAAAAAACCCACGCAGAGCGGTTGCTCTCTGCGTGGGTTTTTCCATGCTTTTCCATAGGATAAAGCAGAGGAAATTGCCGTCTGGCCCACAAAAATCTTGGACTCTGAATTTCTGCTGCTCTTAAACCGTGTTAACGATAGAGATATTTATTGACAGGAAATGCGGTCAATATCGTGGAGGCCGCAGTCCAGCAGCATGCGCACAAACTCGTGGCCGTCAGTCAGCCGCACAGCCTCTTCGGCCGCCTGGGCCGATGACCTCCGCTACGGCAAAGGCCCGGGACATGGGCGCCACCACCCAGTCTCCTTTTTGGAAGCGCAAAAATCTCCACAGAGACCATTTGTTGGAGCTGGTGCTGCCGTGCCTTTTGGCAGCTTTTGCCGCCAGTTCGAGCAGCCCCGCCCCCGGGACAGATAACGCCAGCCAGTGGAAAGCCACCCGGCCTCCAATCAAGAATAGGACGCGCCGCTTTCGTGGGAGATACGGTGCAGCCAGTGCCGCTTGTCCATTCATTCAGCAAATGGATTCTCAGAGGGATACAGCATCCCCTTGGGCTGGTTAAAGCCAATGTCCGGCACGCCCAGGAACTTGAACACCTCGAACAAGGCCTTGCCATGGTGGCCAAAGGCCACGGCCCCGTGGTGGGGGTAGTTCTTCTCAATGAGCACGTGGCGGTAGAACCGGCCCATCTCGGGAATAGCGAACACGCCTATGCCGCCAAAGGAGCGGGTGGCCACCGGCAGCACCTCGCCCTGGGCTACATAGGCCCGCAGCTGGCAGTCGGCCGTGCTCTGCAGGCGGAAGAAGGTGATCTCGCCGGGAATGATGTCGCCCTCTAGAGTGCCCTGGGTGACCTCCTCGGGCAGGCTGCGGGCCATAATCATCTGATACTTCATGGTGGGGTTGCAGATCTTGGAAGAGCAGGTGTTGCCGCAGTGGAAGCCCATAAACGTATCGCTGAACTGATAGGGGAACTTGCCCTCAATGTCACTCTTGTACATATCCTTGGGCACCGTGTTGTTGATGTCCAGCAGGGTAACCACGTCGCCGGAGACGCAGGTGCCGATAAACTCGGAAAGGGTGCCGTAGATGTCTACCTCGCAGGACACGGGAATGCCCTTGCCGGTCAGGCGGGAGTTTACATAGCAGGGCACAAAGCCAAACTGGGTCTGGAAAGCCGGCCAGCACTTGCTGGTAAGGGCCACATACTGGCGGTAGCCCCGGTGGGCCTCTACCCAGTCCAGCAGGGTCAGCTCATACTGGGCCAGCTTCTCCAGGATCTCGGGCTTTTTGTTGCCCTGGCCCAGCTCGTCGGCCATCTCCTTGGCCACATCCGGAATACGGGGGTCGCCGTCATGCTTGTGGAAAGCCTCGAACAGGTCCAGCTCGCTGTTCTCCTCAATCTCCACGCCCAGGTCGTACAGGCGCTTGATGGGGGCGTTGCAGGCCAGAAAGTTCAAGGGGCGGGGGCCAAAGCTGATGATTTTCAGATTCTTCAGGCCCACCAAAGCCCGGGCAATGGGAATAAACTCATGGATGCGGTCCGCGCAGTCTCCGGCGTCGCCCACGGGGTTCTCTGGGATGTAGGCCTTGATCTCCCGGAGCTTCAGGTTATAGCTGGCGTTTAGCATGCCGCAGTAGGCGTCGCCTCGGCCGCCCACCAGGTTGTCGCCGCTCTCTTCCGCCGCTGCGATAAACATGGCAGGGCCATCGAAGTGCTTGGCCAAAAGGGTCTCGGAGATCTCGGGGCCAAAATTGCCCAGGTACACCACCAGGGCGTTGCAGCCGTTTTTCTTAATGTCCTCTAGGGCCTGGACCATGTGGATTTCAGACTCTACAATGCAGATAGGGCACTCGTAGACGCTAGCGGCCTCCTGGCCGTATTTTTCGGCAAAGGCGGCCATCAAAGCCTTGCGCCGGTTTACAGACAGGGACTCGGGGAAGCAGTCGCGAGAAACAGCGACCACACCAATTCTAACTTCGGGAATGTTGTTCATGGGATATTCCTCCATTTTTTGGTTGATAATGGGACATGCTATGGTCTCATTTTACCGCAAAGTGGAGGAAAAATCAACCGGGCTGGGGAGATTTTTTGTGTTGCCAAATGAGCGCGAGAGATGTAAAATAGTAAGAAATAGCCAGTGGAATGGGTAGAAGCTGGAACATGGCGCCAAGAAAGAGGTTTTTCATTGCCGGTCCGGTTCTATCTTTTCTGAACCCAAACATAAAAGGAGCACAACATTGAAAAATATTTTCTCTTGTTTAAAAGCGATTCCCCGCCCCCTAGGACTGCTCTCCCTTCCTTTATTTTTCTTGGCGCTGGTCTTTCTGGACTATGCCTTTCGCTGGATCTACGCTTTTACCGGCGCCACCCAGCTCCTTTCTCTCAAGCCCATGTGCTTCACCCTGGGCTGGGCGCTGCTGGTCACCGCCCTGGTCTCGCTGCTTCCCCGCCGTCTGCCCAGGCGGATTGGCATGCTGGTTTTGGGGGGATTTTTCGCTTTCCTGGTAGTACTCAACGCAGTGATGTTCAACATTTTCGGACATTTTTTCAGCTTTGCGGACATGAACTTTGCTGGAGATGGGGCCAAATTCTTTAGCTGGACCTATTTCCATCTGCCTAAAAAGCTGATCCTCTGTATTGTGCTCTACCTGGCTCTGGTGGTCACAGCCGCCTTTTTGCCAGACCCCATTCTGTCCCGGCACGCCCGGTTCCGTCTGCGTCTGGCGGCCCTGGGGCTGGCTGCCTTGGCCTTTGTGCCCATTGGAGTGGCCGCCCACCGGCTGGCCCCTAAGGCGGACAGCATGTGGTGGGGCAATACCTATGACCCTACCGATGAGCGGGAGCTGTACCGGGAATTTACAGACGCCAACCGCTGTATGAAACTGACAGGGCTGTACCAGTACACTTTCCGGAACCTGGTGGTTTCTATGGGCTGGGGGGCCGATGGACGCACCATGGAACAGCTGGACCAGTATTTTGACCAGCGGGAACAGGAGCTGGCCCTTCAGGGCTCCAATGAGATGACTGGCATTTTGAAGGGAAAGAACCTGATTATGGTGATGCTGGAATCCATTGATACCTGGCTGATGCAGCCGGACTATATGCCAAATCTCTGCGGTCTAAGCGAGGAGGGGGTGAACTTTACAGAATTTTACACGCCCCTGTTTCTCTCGGCGGGCACTTTCAATACAGAGATCATCTCCCAGACCGGGATGATCCCGCCCGTCTCCGGCATGTCCAGCGCGGCCTACTCTACCAACCGCTTCCCATACTCGTTGGCCAGCCTCTTTGCCAAAGAGGGCTACCGGGTAAAATCTTTCCACTCGGCCAACCCCTCCATCTATAGCCGGGGCTCTGTGCACACGAACCTGGGCTTTGAAGCCTACCATAGTTACAAGGAGATGGGGATGAATGACTATATGCTGGACGCCCAAATGCTGGGAGGCTATGAGCTGATGACGGAGGGGGACCGCTTCTATAGCTATATCATTACCTATTCCGGCCACGGCCCCTATACCCAGGAGATGGATAACATTGCCGGGCCCCACCTAAAGGAGGCCCAGGCGGCGGTGGAGCGGTCCGGGGTGACAGGCTCGGCGGAGAATATGGAGGAATACACCCGGGCCGTGGCCCACGCCATGGAGACAGACCAGTTTATTGGCCAGCTGGTAGAACGCCTGGAGGCAGAAGGTCTCTTAGAAAACACCGCCCTGGTACTGTATGCGGACCACTACGGAAAATACATGACGGATAAGGAATTTTTGGCCCAAATCAAGGGCACGGACCGCTCGCCGGTGGAACTGTACCGCACCCCCTGCGTACTGTACGGCGCCGGGCTGAAAGCCCAGGTGATGCATAAGACCGGCTGGTCTGGGGACTTGGCCCCCACCATTGCCAATCTATATGGGCTGGAAGGCGGCGCGAAGTACTATGCCGGGGAGGACCTTTTCAACAGTGGGAAGGGCCTGGCAATGTTCCCCAACAGCGGCTGGTACGATGGGGAGACCTATTATTCCGGGGGGCAGGAGGAGAGCGGAGAACGAACGGCCCAGGTGAAGCAGCGGGAGTCGGCATCCATGGACGCGCTGCGCAGCGATTACTTTAAGACAAAATAAGAAGCGAAGCAAAGCGGCCCTTCACGTTTCTATTGAAAAAGGCGGGGAAATCGTATATACTAGAAGGTAATACATCATTTTTCATCAATTGGGAATGTAGTGCGATGGTCTGGGGGTTAACAGTATGAAGAGGAAGGTCCTACAGTCGCTGATACTCTGCCTGCTGGGGGTGGCGGGCCTGTGTGTGGTAGTCTTTTCCATTGTCACCATGCGCATGAACAAGAAAGGTGCTGAAACCATCCGGGAGATTGGCGAACAGTATATGTCGGATATGGGCCGCCAGGTGGGAATGCACCTGGGATCTACCATAGAGCTTCGGCTAAACCAGGTGGAGGGCTTGGTACATATTCTGCCCCAGGGGGTTGGCGGAAGGACCCAGCTGGACCAGCCTGTGATAGAAAATGCCCAGGCGGCGGGCTTTCAGGGCTTGGCCTTTTACCGGGAGGACGGGAGCTTTCAATCTCTTTTTGGCCCCCAGATCGAGGTGACGGACAAAGAGTCTTTCCAACGCTCCATTGAACAGGGGCGTAAGCGCGTCTGTATTGGCAGTGCCGACGGGGAGGAAATGGTGCTAATGGCCGTACCCTCGCGGCATGACCTGGGAGAGGGCCGGTCCAGCAGCGCGTTGGTGGCCTATATGCCCTCTGGGTTTGTGAAAGATTTACTGCTTTCCGGCGGGGCCAATATTATTGAGCAGTACTCCATCATCCGCGAGGACGGCACTTATGTGATACGGGGTACGGCGGATATGGACGAAGAAGACTTTTTCCAGCGGATCAGAGAGAAATATGAGCTGGAGGATGGCGGCGTCCAGTTGATTTCCCAGATCAAAGAGCATATGGCCCAGGAGCGGGATTTTACGGGCAAAGCCCCCTTGGATGGAGCCGAAAAGCGTATCTACTGCACAAAGATGCCTTCTTCTGAATGGTACCTGCTGCTAAGCATGCCCTACGGGATGCTGGACCGGAGTATTGACGGCCTGGGGCGGGCCTGGTCCCGTGACTCCCTAACAGGGTGTATCCTTATTTTGGCCGCGCTCATGCTGGTCTTTGCCTGGTATATACGGCAGTCCAATAAACAGGTGAACAACCTGACCGAGGCCAGAAAGACTGCGGAACGGGCCCTGACCCTGGCCGTGGAGGCCCGGCGGGAGGCAGAGCGCGCCCAGGCCAAGGCCGAGCGGGCCAGCCAGGCTAAAAGCGAGTTTCTCTCTAACATGAGCCATGACATCCGTACCCCCATGAACGGCATTGTGGGCATGACGGCCATTGCCAACGCGAACATAGACGATGCGAAGCAGGTGCAAAACTGCCTGAAAAAAATTACGCTTTCCAGCCAGCATCTCTTGGGGCTAATCAACGATATTCTGGACATTTCTAAAATAGAAAACGGCCGGATGTCCCTGGCCGTGGAGCAGGTTTCGCTGAAGGAAGTGATGAATAATATTGTCTGCATTGTGCAGCAGCAGGTGCAGGAAAAAAAGCAGCACTTTAATGTATATGTGCGGGATATTATGGTAGAGAACGTCTGCTGCGACAGCGTGCGGCTGAACCAGATCTTCTTAAACCTGCTCTCTAACGCGATTAAGTTTACCCCCGAGGGGGGCACCATCCAGGTGGCGGTGTACGAAGAGCCCTCGGCCAAGGGCAGCGCCTACATCCGCTCCCATATTCGGGTCAAGGACAACGGCGTGGGCATGACCAAAGATTTTTTGGAGAAGATTTTCGACTCCTTTATGCGGGAAGACCACGCCCGCGTGAAGAAAGCGGCTGGAGCCGGGGTGGGCATGGCCATTACCAAGTATATTGTGGACGCTATGGGCGGCACCATTGAGATAGAGAGCGAGCCCAACAAGGGCACCGAGGTGCACGTGACGCTGGACCTGGAAAAGGCCCCGGTGCAAGAGGTGGACATGGTGCTGCCCCAGTGGCGGATGCTGGTGGTGGACGATGACGAGATGCTGTGCGAAAGCGTAGTGGCAACGCTGAAAACCCTGGGCATTCGGGCTGACTGGGCTGTAAGCGCGGCCCGGGCCGTGGAGATGGCCCAAGAGCACAAGGACGATGGAGAGAGCTATGAGGTGGTGCTCATCGACTGGCAGCTGCCGGACGGAGACGGCATCCAGGTGGCCAAGGAAATGCGGGCCAACTGCGGGGAAGAGGTGTGCATTCTGTTAACCTCGGCCTATGACTGGGACGATATAAAGACCGCGGCCCACTCTGTCGAAGTGGTAAACGGCGCCCTGGCAAAGCCCCTGTTTAAGTCTACCCTATACTATGGTTTGCGTAAGTACAAAGCCGTGGACAAAGCCGATTGGCGTGAGGAAAAGGACGAGGTGGATTTTACCGGCAAGCACGTGCTTTTGGCAGAGGACAACGACCTGAACTGGGAGATTGCGGAAGAGCTGCTCTCAGAGCTGGGGCTGAATATGGAGCGGGCCGAGAACGGCCGCATCTGCAAAGAGATGTTTGCTGCCAGCAAGCTGCGGGAATATGACGCCATCCTGATGGATCTGCGGATGCCCGAGATGACGGGCTATGAAGCCACCACGGCCATACGCGCCATGAGCAGGCCGGACGCCGCCACCATTCCCATTATTGCCATGAGCGCGGATACCTTCCCAGACGACATAAAGAAGTGCCTGGCAGTGGGAATGAACGCCCATGTGGCAAAGCCCATTGATGTGGCAGAGATTGCGAGCCTGCTGAAAAAGTTTATGACTGCGTAGCCAATGGAAACTGGAACAGGGACATATGCGAAATTTATACAGGGCTGCCTTTGGTAAAGCCGTGAGACACTGGCCGGCTGCTTGTGTCCCAGGGAGGCGGCAGCCTCTTGAAAGAACCTGTGGCGCTGTGCGCCTGGGTTTTAAATAATATTAAAGAAAGGGCCGGCCCCCAGGGGCCGGCATGGGAATGAACTTTATGGTCTATCAAGAAATGAGCTGTGCTGCCATCCACGACGTTTCCGGTGTGGGAAAATGTTCCCTCACGGTAGCGCTGCCGGTGCTCTCCGCCTGCGGGGTGGAGACCGCCGTGATGCCCACTGCTGTGCTCTCTACCCATACCGGAGGATTTACCGGCTATACCTTTACGGATATGACCGAGGAGATGCTGCCCATGGCGCGGCACTGGAAAGCGGTGGGCTGCAAATTTTCCGCACTGTATAGCGGATTTTTGGGCTCTCCGGCCCAGGCGGACATTTTGGGGGAAATTTTTGGCCTGCTGGGAGACTCTGATACGCTTCTCTGTGTGGATCCTGTGCTGGGGGATGGGGGCAAACTGTACGCCACCTGTACGCCGGAGCTGGCCGCGGGCATGGCCCGGCTGTGCAGAAAGGCAGGGCTTATTATCCCCAATATGACAGAGGCCGCTTATCTGCTGGGGGGGCCTTATCTGGACGGCCCCATGACCCATGGCCAGGTAGAGGAGATCCTAAGCGGGCTGCGGAGCCTGGGGCCAAAGATGGCGGTGCTTACCGGCGTGCGGGTAGAGGGCGGCCTGGGCGCGGCCAGCATGGACGCCGCCGGGCAGGTCTTTTACCATGTGATGGAGGAGATTCCCGGGTACTATCACGGTACAGGGGATCTGTTCGCTTCCACGCTGGTGGGGGCGCTGCTCAACGGCATGGACCTAAGCGAGGCCTGCCGGACAGCGGTGGAGTTTACCCACCAGGTGATTGAGACCACCCGGGAGTATAGCAAAGACTATAAGTTTGGCCCCAAGTTTGAGGTGTGCCTGCCACAGCTGGCTGCAAAGATGGAGCAGTTCCGAAAGGAAAATAGCCGCTGACCGATCCGAAAGATAGGACGCAAAACGCGTAAGGGGCCATATAGGGGCGTGGAAGTCCTTGGAGATTTGTCTTTTAGGCAGCGCAGCCAAAGAAAAGCAGAGTGAAAAAAGCGGCCCGAAGGCCTGAAAGGGAACGGGCCCGTATCAGCAGAGAAAATTTTCTGCGGATACGGGCCCGTCCTTTCAGTCCAGCGCGTCCTCTAGCGCCGCAACCACGATCTTTAACGCCTTAATTCGGGCGTATTTCTTATCCACGGACTCCAGAATATGCCAGGGCGCATAGGTTGTGCTGGTTTTTTGCAGCATCTCGTCAATAGCCGCCTCGTACACGTCCCACTTTTCCCGGTTGCGCCAGTCCTCGTCTGTCAGTTTCCATTGCTTCGAAGGGGTGTTCTGCCGGTCGGTAAAGCGCTCCAGCTGGGTGTCCTTGTCGATCTGTACCCAGAACTTCAGCACCACCGCGCCCCAGCTGTGCAGCTCCTGCTCAAACTCATTCATCTCGTAGTAGGCCCGCTGCCAGTCGTTTTCGCTGCAAAAGCCCTCTAGCCGTTCTACCATTACCCGGCCGTACCAACTGCGGTCGAAAATAGCGATGTGCCCATCCTTGGGCAGCTTGGTCCAGAACCGCCACAGATAGTGGCGGGCTTTTTCGTGGGGCTCTGGGCTGGCCACTGGGTGCACCTCAAAGCCCCGGGGATCCAGGGCCCCGGTAAGGCGCTTGATATTTCCGCCCTTGCCGGCCGCGTCCCAGCCCTCGTAGACAATGACCACGGGCACCCGCTTGCGGTACAGGCGGTTGTGAAGCATTCCCAGCTTGGCTTGCAGCTTTTTCAGCTGGGCCTTGTACTCCTGGTCGCTGATCGTCTTGTCTGCCAGAAGTACCTCGCTAAGCTTTGGCATTTTATTCAGCGGGAACACATTTTGCAGTAGGGGCACAGCCAGGCTCTCGTTGTGCAGAGCGGTATCAATGCCGGTGCAAAGAGTCTCTATGACCTGAAGCTCAGCGAACTTCTTGCTTTTCGCGTCCACCACATACCAGGGAGCGCTGGGGGTATTGGTATCCTCCAGGTACTTATCAAATACCTCCTGGCACTGGTCATAATGCTGGTTTTGCCACATGTCGCCGCGGCTAACCCGCCAAGCGGTGTCTTTTTCATCCACCAGCGCGGCAATACGCTGGCGCTGTTCTTTTTTGCTGATCTGGAAGAAGAACTTTAACACCAGGTAGCCGTTGTCAGTAAGCTGACGCTCAAAGCGCTTGACGCTGTCCACCCGCTGGGCATAGGATCCGTCGTCCAGCACGCCGTTCAGGCGCTGTTTTGTAATCTCATCCATCCAGCCGGAGTCTAAAAAGGTGAACTTGCCGGCCTCTGGGATCTTCTCAAAATACCGGGTCAAAAAGGGCTTGCGGCGCTCTTCCTCTGTGGGGGAGGTCATGGAGAACACCTTGAAGAAGCGGGGGTCAATGTGCTTGATGATCTGTCCAATGGCGCTGCCCTTGCCTGCCGCGCCCCAACCCTCAATCAGCACCAGGACCGGCAGCTTTTTGTCCTTCAAAAGCATCTGCTGGGTTTCCAGCCGCCGGCCCGCGGCGCTTAGCCGGGCCTTTAGCTCGTCCTTTTCCGGACGGACCGGACGGATCCAGTTTTTTAACATAGGATTCACCTCGTGATGGGATCAATGATATAGTTAGCATGGTTCAAAAGATTCTTTCAAATCAGACGGCAGAGCCCCTTAATGTTAAAACCGGCTCTGCCCATTCTTCCAAAAGTGCGGTTCCTTTTATTGTATGCAATGGGAGCGAGTCCCTGGGGTAAGAGGGAATTTGGTTTTGTATGATAATGATCCATGCGGCGGGCCTTGGGTGGAAGAAAACCGGCGGCCTGGGAACGTGTGGTCCCCAGACGTTTCCGGGCCAAAGGCTGACCGGAATAAAAGTTTTTTCAAAAATTTTTCTGGGGGTCGAACCCCCGTGGGCTTAGCCGAACATCCACTCCACAGCCTGGGGAACGCAGGCGGACCAGAACTTCATGTCGTGGGCGCCGGGGCCTTCGGCATAGTCGTGGGCAATGCCCTCCGCTTCCAGGAAGCGGTGAAACTCCCGGTTGTTCTCCAAAAGGAAGTCCTCGGTGCCGCAGCGCATAAAGATGCCGGGCAGAGGGGCCCCAGCGGCTTTCAGCCTGCGGGCCAGGGTCTCGGGGTTATTATCACTCTCTTCCACAGTTTCCAGGTCGCCGAAGCACTCGTGGTAATAGGCGTAGTTGGCCACAGGGTTGCCGCCGCCCTCCTTCATATGGGCAATCTCATGGACGATCAGCGCCGAAGAAAGCGCCGCCGCCTTGCCAAAAGTTTCCGGGTAGGCCAGAGCTGTGCGCAAAGCCCCAAATCCCCCCATGGACATGCCCATCAGGCAGGTATCCTGGGGCGTTTTGGCCAGGCCAAAGGTGCGGCGCACATAGTTTACCAGTTCTTCCCCCACCAAAGAGGCAAAGGCGTGGCCGGTAGAGAGGCCGTTGAGGTAAAAGCCGTTCTCGCAGTTGGGCATGACAATGGCGAAGTGATACTTTTGGGCCAGATCCTCGGGGACCCAGTTACCGGCTGCGCCGGTATAGCCATGTAAAAGAAACAGGGTTTTCATACCCTGGGTCTGATAGGGAGACTGGGTTCCCTGGTCCACAGGGCTTTCCACAGGCCGGTCGTTGGGGATAAACATTTTAAAAGAGCCCTGGCGCTTGAGGGAGTCCAGGTACAGACTGATGTCGAAGTTTGCCATAATAAAGCCTCCTTCCAGGTTGGCTGGAAAACCGGATGATTTGTACATGATAGATGTGAATATTATACCACAAAGGGGCTTTGCGTGCAATATTTCTGTAGAAGAAAACGGGAAAACTTCGAGGGTTTGAGCTTGGGCTGCGCCTGGGCGGGGCTGGTGGGTCTTGTACTGAAAGCGCCCCAAAACACGCTGGCGCAGCGAGGGCGCCCCACCCCCTTTTTCTTCACTGGCGTCCCCGGCTCCGCTTCTGGCTAGTTTTCCCGCTTGGACCGCTCTGGGTCCGGGGCGGCTCGCAGCAGCTTGCGGTTCTTTAGGATCACCACCACCCGGAAGGCCAGGATGGAGAACTCGGTCACCGAGCTCATCAGGCACAGGCTGATCCAGTTGATACCCACCACAAAGTAGGCCAGGGCTGCCCCGCAGAGGTAAACGCAGGTGCCAAAGGCCACGGAAATATTGGCATACTTGGCAAGACCCATGGCCCCCAGGGTGGGGTAGCCCAGCACATAGTTGGGAAAGCAGAATACCGCCACGGGAATCAGCAGCCGCAGGGGGGCCACCACCTCTTTGCCTTCTGGCCCCAGCCAGAGTACCAGGATGGGCTCGGCAAAGACGAACACCACCCCGCACCCGGCCAAAATCAGCGGATAGATAAATAGCAGGGCCTTTTTGACAATGCTGAAGTTCTTGTGCTTCATCATATGGGGATACAGGCTGTCCGCAATGGGAGACATGCCGTTGCGCGCCACACTGATGACCCGGTCCGCGTTGGTATAAAGCCCGGCCGAGGCCGAGCCCGTAATCTGCTTGAGCAAGATGCCGTTCAGGTTACTGTTTACAGCGTTGGCCGCTTTTGAGACAAAGAACTGGGCGGACTCCTTAATCTCCTCCCAGGTCTCCCGCAGGCTGACCCGGCAGAACCACACCCCCACCTTTTTCCGCAGATGCCAGTAGACAAAGAGCAGGGCCCCGCCGTTGCCCAGGGCTGTGAACAGGGGCACCAGGTAGTAGTCGCTGGGCTTTTTGATAAAGACGAAGATCATCACCGTGGCGAAGATTTTGATGGCCACTGCCCGTATGGTGATGGCGGACATCTGCTCCAGGCCCCTGTACATAAAGTCTGGCAGCAGGGCGATCATGGCCACCGAGAGCATATAGAACACATGGGCCAGCAGCTCGCCCTCTTCCTTCAGCCCGGGGAACACAAAGACCCCCAGCACGACCAGGGACAGGGCCATGAAGATGCCCTTGGCCGCCACCACCCGGCTAAGGATGCGGGCCAGGGCGGCCTTGTCCTCCCGGAACCGGGATACTTTGGCCGTGGCAGAGAGGATAAAGCCAAAATCAATGAAAATTTGGAAAAAATTGGTGAGATAGTTGGCCGCGCCCAAAATACCAATACGCTCCATGCCCAGCACTCGCTGCTGGTAGCCTTGGGTCACCAGGCCCAGAGCAAGGGTAGAAAACTGCAAAATATACAGCATAATGGTGTTTTCCACCAGCCGGTGCCGGCGGAGCCGGGCGAACTGTTCTTTTATGCTCATTTGCGCCCTCCCTTTTCCTTCAGCCTGAATAGCAGCCCCACCACCCCGGGCAAACCCATTTCCAGCAGGGCCAGCACCAGCCGGCGTTTTTTGCCCAGCAGGGGCAGGTAGGGGTTGTGCTTATAGTCAGGAAAGCTGTCTTTCACATAGCGGGAAAACTCCTTTAACAGGGGGTGCCGCAGGTCTGCCCGCAGCACCCGCACGCAGGCGGTGACCAGCACATGGTACACCGCCAGATATGCCAGCTCATCCCGGTAGGCGTCAAAAAAGCCCCGGGCCCGGTACCAGCCGATAAGGTCATCCATGGCCTCCAGGATTTCCCGGTTTCGAGAGAGGTTCATGTTGCTCATAATGGACCCCTGGCGCTGCAAATAGTTTACCGCCACATCATCCGAGACCGCTGCCACCGTGCCGGTGGGCAGCAGCTTTAGGGTGGTGCGCAGGTCCTCATACCATACCCGGGGCGGGTACCGTAGCTCTTGAAAGAGCTTGGCCTTATAGAGCTTGGCCCAGGCGCAGGGCGCTATAAACAGCAGTTCCCGGCAGCGGTCCAGGGTCAGGGGCTGCTCTTTGGGCAGGTTTTCCGTAAAGACCGCCAGCTGCCGGCCGGACTCGTCCACGGTGCGGAAAGCCTGTACCACCAGGTCCGCGCCGGTTTTTTCAGCGGTGGAAAGAGCTTGCTCCAGGGCTTTTGGCTCCAGCCAGTCGTCGCTGTCCAAAAACGCCAGCCATTCCCCGGCGGCGGCCCCAATGCCCGTATTCCTGGCCCCGCCCAGCCCCTGGTTTTTCTGGTGGATTACCCGGATACGGGGGTCGGTCTGGGCCAGGGCGTTACACATAGCCCCGCTGTGGTCCGTAGAACCATCGTCCACAAGCAGCAGCTCCCAGTGGGGGCAGGTCTGAGCCAGCACAGAGCGGACGCATTTTTCCAGGTATGCCTCCACATTATATACGGGCACAATCACACTGATCTTGGGCATCTATAGCACCTCTTTAGCAAATTTTAGTTATTATTATACACGGTGGCGCGGGTTTTTGCAACCAGGGCCTGGCCCGCCCGCAGAAAACCATTGCGGAACCCACTGCATTGTGGTATAATAAATTATTAAAGTAAAAATCACAAGAAAAAGGAAGGTTCTAAACATGGAAAATTCCACTGGCAAGGGCACGGTAGTCCTGGTGGCGTTCTACAATAAAAAGGCCCTGGGTGTGCGCTACCTGGAGACTGCCCTAAAGCAGGCCGGCTACCATGTGAAAAATATTTTTTATAAAGATTTCAACAGCGTCCACCCCAAGCCTACCACCGAGAAGGAGCTGGCCCTGCTGCGAGAGACCATTTCCGCCTGCAAGCCAGTGATGGTGGGGCTTTCCGTAATGAGTTCCATGTACCTGGACACAGTGTACCAGGTGATGGACAGCGTAAAACAGGCTGCCCGGGCGCCTTTGCTCTGCGGCGGGGCCTATGCCACCATGTTCCCGGAAAAGCTGCTGGAGCGGGGCGCGGACTTTGTGATCCGCTCCGACGGGGAACACGCCATCCGCCGGCTGGCGGACGCCCTGGTGAACCAGACAGACTATCAGGCGATCCCCTCGCTGGCCTATAAGGAGGGGGACCAGATACAGGTCAACGAAATTGGCGATATTCTGGATAACGTGGACGGCTATGGCCTGCCCGCCATCCAGTGTATGGACGCCTGCCTGATTGAAAACGACGCCCTGGTCCCCGGCGACCCCCAGCTGGATACCCGCAGTTACGAGGTGATTGCCTCTCGGGGCTGCCCCTTTACCTGTTCGTACTGCTGCTGTGTGAACCTGCGGCGGATGCTGCCCAAGGGCGTGAAGGGGGTGCGCAGCCGGTCGGTGAAAAGTGTTATTGAGGAGCTGCGCAAGGCCAAGGAAATCTGCAAAAACATTGTGTTCGTCCACTTCTATGACGAGATTTTCCCCAATATCCCCGGCTGGGTAGAGGAATTCGCCGCGGAGTACGACAAGTATATCCACCTGCCCTTTACCATCTGGTCTCATCCGAAAATGGTGAAGCTGGACATGCTTACCACCCTAAAAAAGGTGGGTCTTACCGAGGTGATTATGGGCATCCAGTCCGGCAGCGAGCGGGTGCGCAAGGACGTGTTCCACCGGTACGAGACCCAGGAGGATGTGATTAACGCCGTGGCCAACATCCAAAAAGCCGGGGTGTTCTGGGGCACCTTTGACCTGATGCTTCAGCATCCCTTTGAGACCATCAACGATTTGAAAGAGTCCTACTACCTGGTTAAGCGCCTGCCCGGCAAGTATGAGCTTCAGCTGCATGGGCTAAACTTCCTACCCGGAACGGACATTGTGGATATGGCCATTGACCAGGGCTATTATACCCAGGAAGAACTGGAAAAGATTATGTATGCTCCTATGGACGACCAGTTTGGGGCCTATTGGAAGCAGAACACCACCCAAGAGAGCCAGATGTGGTACAAGATGATCTACTGCTGGCAGTTTAAGAAATACCGCAAGCGGCTGGAAAAGTTCGAGAAGAACCCCCTGGCCTATGTGGGGGAGATCGAGAAATGCTACGCCGAGGCCCAAAAGCTCACCAAGCTGCGGTATCTGTACAAAAAGGGCCGGGTGTTCCTGTACCGGGAGACGAAGTTTAGGGGGTAAAAAGTGTCGATGGAATATTCTCGTATCGTGGTGAAGGTGGGGACCTCTACCCTGACGCACCCCACCGGCAGCCTGGACCTGCGCAGTATGGAGCGCCTGGTGCGGGTCCTGGCGGACCTTTGCGGCCAGGGGCGGCAGATGATTCTGGTGACCTCCGGGGCCATTGCCGTGGGCACGGCCCGTATGGGGCTTTTGGAGCGGCCCCGGGAGCTGCGGATGAAGCAGGCCGCCGCCGCTGTGGGCCAGTGCCGAATGATGCACCTTTATGACAAGCTTTTTTCCGAGTACAACCGCTCTATGGCCCAGATTCTGCTGACCGGCGGAGACGTGGCAGACCCCGTGCGGGCCCAGCACCTGCGGGGAACCTTTTCAGCTCTGCTGGAGTTGGGGGTGATTCCCGTGGTGAATGAAAACGACTCGGTTTCCGCGGACGAGATCGAGACCGGGGCCCACAAGGTGTTGGGAGATAACGATACCCTTTCGGCCATTGTGGCGGGGCTTTGCGGAGCCCAGCTGCTGGTCCTGCTTAGCGATATTGACGGCCTGTATGACGCGGACCCCCGGGTGTGCCCAAAGGCAAAGCTGCTGCACCGGGTGGAGGCGCTGACCCCGGAAATTCTAAAGATGGGCGGCGGCGCGGGCAGCGCCCGGGGCACGGGGGGCATGGCCACCAAACTTTTGGCGGCAAAAACCGCTAGGAAAGCCGGGGTGGAGATGGTAATTACCAATGGGGCCCGGCCCGAGAGCTTGTACGAGATCGTAGAAGGCAAAGAAGTGGGTACGCGGTTTATAGTTTAGAGCGAGCGGAGCCGCCCTTTCCTTCCTCAAACACAGAGAAAGCGAGGTCCCACTATGCAAAGTTTGATTCAACAGGGCGCGCAGGCCAAAGCAGCCGCTTATGAGCTGGCCGCCGCCCGTACCGGACTGAAAAACCAGGCCCTGGCCGCCATGGCCCGGGCTCTCTCCCGCCGGCAGAATGAGTGGCTGGCCGCCAACCAGGAGGATCTGGCTGCCGCCCGGGAGGCGGGAACGCGGCCTGCTCTTTTGGACCGGCTGGCCCTGACGCCCCAGCGCGTGGACAATATTGTAGCTGGAATAGAGCGGGTAGTCGCCCTGCCGGACCCCATTGGCCAAGTGGACCGCATGGAGACCCGCCCCAACGGACTAATCATTGGCCGCAGGCGGGTTCCCCTGGGGGTGGCGGGCATTATCTACGAGGCTAGGCCCAATGTGACTGTGGACGCCGCCGCCCTGTGCCTGAAGTCCGGCAATGCCTGTATTCTGCGGGGCGGAAAAGAGGCCATCCGGTCCAACCGGGCGGCTGTGGAGATTATGCGGGAGGCCCTAAAAGAGGCCGGCCTGCCCGCCGCCTGTGTGGCCCTGGTGCAGGATACCGGCCGGGAGAGCGCCCAGGAGCTGATGCATCTGGACCAGTATGTGGACGTGCTGATTCCCCGGGGCGGCGCGGGGCTGATTCGGGCTGTGGCCAAAGAGGCCACTGTGCCGGTGATCCGTACCGGCGAGGGCGTGTGCCATGTGTACATTGACAAGGACGCGGATTTGGCCATGGGGGCCCGCATCCTCTATAACGCCAAGTGCTCCCGGCCCTCGGTGTGCAACGCCGCGGAATGCGTGCTGGTGCACCGGGACGTGGCGGAGGCGTTTTTTGCCAGGGCGGTTCCTCTGTTGGACCAGGAGCAAGTGGAGCTGCGCTGCGGCCCCAGGGCCTTGGCTCTGCTAAAAGACCGGGGGATAGCCGCAAAGGAAGAGGACTGGGATGCGGAGTATGGCGACTATATTCTGGCGGTGCGATTGGTAGATAGCGCCCAAGAGGCCATGGATTTTATCAATACCCATAGCAGCGGGCATTCGGAGTGTATTGTGACCAGCAACTACTTTACCGCCCAGGCGTTTCTGGACCGGATAGACGCGGCGGCGGTGTATGTGAACGCCTCCACCCGTTTTACCGATGGGGGAGAGTTCGGCCTGGGGGCGGAAATCGGAATTTCCACCCAAAAGCTCCATGCCCGGGGCCCCATGGGCCTGGAAGAGCTGACCACCTGGAAATACGTGGTGTATGGCGCAGGGCAGGTGCGGGAATAAAGGAGGCGCTTTTCATGACAAATCCAATCATTGGCTTTATTGGCGCGGGTAATATGGGCGGAGCCCTGGCCCGGGCAGTGCGCAGGCGGCTGCCGGGGGCAGCGCTGCTTATCTCTAACCGAAGGCCGGAAAAAGCCAAAGCCTTGGCCCAGGAGTTGGGTGGAGAGGCTGTGACCAACCAGGAGGCTGCCCGCCGGTGCGGGGTGCTGTTTCTGGGGGTAAAGCCTCACGTCATCCCAGAGGTACTGGAGGAGCTGGGGGCTGTCCTTTGTAAAAGAGAAGAGCCGCCGGTGCTGATCTCTATGGCGGCGGGGGTGCCTTTAACTCAGCTGGAGGAGCTGGCTCCCGGGTGCCCTATCATTCGGATTCTCCCCAATACCCCAGTGGCCATTGGCCGGGGGATAACTCTGTACACCTGTGGACAGGGGGCGACCCAGGAGACCAGCGAACTGCTGGCCGCGCTGCTGGCCGGGTCCGGGAGCCTGGTGGAGATTCCCGAAGCCCAGATGGACGCGGCGGGGGTGGTGGCGGGCTGTGGACCGGCCTTTGTGGACCTATTCTTAGAGGCAGTGGCCGATGGCGGGGTCTACTGCGGATTGCCCCGAGAACTGGCTATGCGCCTGGCGGCTGAAATGACGGCGGGGGCCGCGGCCCTGGCCCTGAGAAAGGGCGGAAACCCGGGCGCGCTGAAGGACGCGGTATGTTCGCCCGGAGGCAGCACCATACGCGGCGTGCGAGAACTGGAGCAGGGTGGCCTGCGGGGCGCAGCGATGAATGCGGTAATCGCGGCCTGGGGGAAGGAATAGTGGAAAAAGAGCAGAGCGGTGGCCCAAGAGTTTACGAACTCGTGGACCACCGCTTTACTTTTTGCGTTTGAGGGGATATAGTTAACACAGTTCAAAAGCGGTAGAATATCTCTTTTGAACCAGGCGGCGTAGGGCTTGTTTGAAAAATCGCAAACACCGTCTTTTTGCCCGGTCCGGGCGGATTTGTGTGTGGAAAACCGCACCGGCCAGGGCAAAAAGACGGCATTTTCTCTATTTTCAAACCAGCCCTAGTCGGCCAGCTTGAAAATTCACAATATGCCCATTTTCAAGCAAAAGGGCTTTACCAGGGATTTATAAAGAGGCATGATGGCTCTTTTGAACTGCGTTAAGAAATCATTTTACCTCAAAGGAAGCCTCCAGAGGGGCCTGGCCCAGCAGTTTTACGCTGCGTTTGTCCGGCTGGCTTCCGCCCACGAACAGCACGAACCGGCCTGGCTCAATGACCCGGCTGCCGTCCTCCTGTACCAGGCGCATGCTATCAGGGCTAATCTCCATGGTAATGTCCCGGCTTTCCCCAGCCTTCAGACAAAAACGCTGGAAGCCGCACAGACTCCACATGGGCCGGACAGCGCTGGCCTCTTCATCTCGAATATAGCACTGTGTTACCTCGTCGCCGTCCAGGGCGCCGGTATTTGTTACGGTAACAGTCAGGCGGACTGGCTCTCCGGCGGCAACAGCGGCGCTGCTAAGCCGTAGGTCCGAGTAGGCAAAGCGGCTGTAGCTAAGCCCAAAGCCAAAGGGGTACAGGGCCTCCTGCTCCATATAGCGGTAGGTGCGGCCCTTCATGCTGTAGTCCGTAAACTCCGGCAGCTCCTGGGTGGAACGGTAGAAGGTTACCGGCAAGCGGCCCGCCGGGTTATACGCACCAAACAGCACTTCGGCCACAGCCAGGCCCCCCTGTCCGCCTGGGTACCAGGCATCCAGAATCGCGTCGGCGTGTTCGTCCGCCCAACAGAGCTCTACCGCACTGCCCGCACATAGAACCACCACAGTGGGCGTGCCCGTGGCTTTTACTGCCTCTAGCAGGGCCTGCTGCCGTCCGGGCAGGGAGAGGCTGTCCCGGTCGCCGGAGCCGTAGGCGTTGCCCGCGTCCCCTTCTTCGCCTTCCATAGTCTCGTCCAGGCCCAGCACCACAATGGCCACGTCGCTGTGTTTGGCGGCGATGACCGCCTCGCTGACCCGGTCGTCCCGTTGGGCCAGGTTTTCTACTGTGTCCTTCCACTTATGACAGCCCTGGGCGTACAGAATGCGCACATCTTCATCTACCATGCGGCGAATGCCCTCCAGGGGCGTAATGTATTCCGAGGCGGTGCCGTGGTAATTGCCGGGCAGCATAGCGCGGTCGTCGGCGTTGGGGCCGATGACGGCAATGGTTTTCAGCTTTGTTTTGTCCAGGGGCAGCACGCCGTTGTTTTTCAGCAGCACCATAGACTTCCGGGCAGTCTCCCGGTTGATCTCCCGATGGGCGGGACAATCGTTCCTCTCAAAGGGGATGGAGTCGAATTCTGGAATTTCGTCAAACAGGCCAAGCTTTAGCCGGGTGGCCAGCACCCGCACCGCGGCCCGGTCCACCAGGGCTTCGTCAATAAGGCCCTGCTCCACCCCAGCCAGAATATGGGCGTAGACCACGCCGCAGTTTAGGTCGCAGCCCTTTTCCAGGGCCAGCTTGGCAGATTCCTCCATGGTGGCAGTGACCTTGTGGGAGCGGTGGAAATCGTTAAGGGCCCAGCAGTCGGAGACATAGTGGCCGCCAAAGCCCCACTGGCCCCGCAAAATCTCCTCCATCAGCACAGTATGGGCACAGGTGGGTTCGCCGTTGGTGCGGTTATAGGCGCCCATCACGGCTTCCACGTGGCCCTCCTTGACGCACATTTCAAAGGCGGGCAGGTAGGTTTCCCACAAATCTTTGGGAGAGACCTTTGCGTCAAACTCGTGGCGCAGGGCTTCGGGGCCGCTATGCACGGCAAAATGCTTGGCGCAGGCAGCGGCCTTCAGGTAGGGGCCATCCCCCTGCACCCCGGTGACAAAGGCTACTCCCAGCCGGCCGGTAAGATAAGGGTCCTCGCCGTAGGTCTCGTGCCCCCGGCCCCAGCGGGGGTCCCGGAAGATGTTGACATTCGGGCTCCAGAAGGTCAGGCCCTTGTAGATGTCCCGGTCATCCTCTGCGGTATAGGCGTTGAACTTGGCGCGGCCCTCGGTGGCAATAACCTCTCCCACCTGGTGCAGCTGGGGGGCGTCGAACATAGCGGCCAGCCCGATGGCCTGGGGAAACACGGTGGCTACGCCGCCCCTAGCCACCCCGTGCAGGGCCTCGTTCCACCAGTTGTAGGCGGGAATGCCCAGCCGGGGTACCGGGGCGCTGGTATAAGAGAGCTGGCTGGCCTTTTCATCCAGAGTCATGCGGGCGCAGAGGTCCTGGGCCCGCTCCTCAAAAGAGAGGGATTTGTCAAGATATTTTTCCATAAAAAGAGCTCCTTTTTGTATGGGATTGGCGGAAATCTCCAAAAATTATAACAGAGATTCGAAAAATGCGCAAGGGGGAAATGAATCCAAGGGGTATGGGAGCCTTTATACCCAAGTATTTATTTGGAGAAGAAAATAATGAGTGGAATGGCCTCCCAGTAGCGTAGACTCGGCAAAGCCAGATTCCCCAAACTTTTCCTGTTCCGCCCCCAGAAAGCTTGCGCGTAAAGCAACTTCTTTGGAAAATCCCATTCCAGACCGCGTCCTTGACAAGCCAACCCCCAAAGAGTATCATAGATAAATAAAAAGTAACCGCGAAAAGAGCCCGGGCTCTTTTCTATGTTCCGCAAAAGGCGGAACATAATCTGACTCGTACGGGGCGGCAAAGAAGGGTTGATAGAATGGATAGAGCAAAGAAGTTTATAAATCGGGAGACCGGCCTGGTTCTTCTGGCTATGGGCCTGGTGGCCTTGTTCCACATGTTGTTTATCTCGCTTTCGGGCAAGGGGCTGCTGGCGGACAACGTCTACAATTCCTATGTGCTTCAGGCCTGCGCTTGGCTGCGGGGAAGCCTGGATTTGGGGCAAGACTACCCTTGGCTGGAGCTAGCCATTTATGAGGGCAAGTACTATGTGTCTTTCCCACCCCTGCCCTCCTATCTTCTGTTGCCCCTGGCGGCGGTTTTTGGCGAAAACGCGCCAGACGGTTTGTTGGCCTTTGCTTCTCTTCTAGTAGGTACGGCCTATGGGGTTCTGCTGGCCAGGCATTTCCGGCTTGGCGCCCCGGCCAGTGTACTGCTGCCAGTGTTCCTTTACTGTGGCAACAATCTTTTGCAGGTGACAGTGGACGGCTGGGTGTGGTTTTTGGCCCAAAACCTGGCTTTTACCTTAACCCTAGGCTCCTTTTACCACGCGGCCCGGGGTGCAAAGGGGCTGGCGGCGCTGTTTTTGGTTGCGGCGGTGGGGTGCCGGCCCTTTCAGGTGCTGTATACGCCGGTGGCCTGCTGGCTGCTACTTTATGCCCAGGGAAGCGGCAAGCCAAACTGGAAGCGGCTTTTTTGGCAAGAGGACTGGCGGCTGCTGCCCGCCGTGGCTTTGGGGGGCTCGTACCTGGTGTTGAACCAACTGCGCTTTGGAAATCCCTTTGAGTTTGGCCATAACTTTCTGCCTGAGTTTGTCAATTCCCAGCATGGGCAGTTTAGCCTAAGCTACCTGGCAAATAATTTGCCCAGCCTTTGGCGTATGCCCACAGTGGACCCGGAAACAGGCCGGTGGGTGTTTCCCATGTTCAATGGCAGCAATATCTTTTTGGTGAATCCCATACTGATACTGGCCCTGGCGGCAGGAGCCTGGGCTGGGTACATTCGCTTGAAGGCCGGGACGCCGCTGAAGCCGGAACATTGGCTGAAGCTGGGGGTGCCGCTTTTGTTCATTTTCCATGGGCTGATGCTTTGTGCCCACAAAACCATGGGTGGGGCCCATTTTGGCAACCGGTATTTTGTGGATCTGCTGCCAACGGTCTACCTGTGTCTGTGCGGTGCTCTGGCGGCGGGGAATAAAGGGCCCGCGGTGGTCCGGTGGGTCCTGTGGGGCTTGGCGGGGGCGTTGTTCCTGCTGGGGCTGTATGTGAACTTTACGGGCACCTTGGAATTTTACAATGGGCTATAGAACCTGCTGGAGTTTAAAAGTTAAAAGACTTTAAGGCAATACCCCACAATTCTAAGCACCGTATTGGGCAGTCAGATTTTTCGTCAGAGGGTACAGATTGAGCGCCGTCCATCTCACCATTGACCAGCGAAAGCTGTGCGCTATCACGGAAAATCTGCAAGCAAGACGGTGCTTTGAATGGTGCGGTGTTGCCTTAAGCCTTTTTATGATAATAGTGATCCCCCGGAGGGCCGCGGCGCTCCGGGGGAATTTTTGTGGGATTTTTTACAAATGGACCAGGCAAGTGTGCCTTGCCTTATATCAGCGGAAAAGAATGATTGTGTGGATTGGGTAAGGGCCCACAGCGAGAGGAGGCGTCTGGGGGAACCGCTGTTCCGGGCGACCTCCCCCTATAAGTCCCTCGCGGGTTTGTTCTTTAGTTTACTTGAAAGCCTGTTTCCAGCAGGGGGTATTCTTCCATGCAGGCCAAAATGCCCTCTCGGTCTGCCAGGGCTGGAATGCCGCCCGGCCGGGTGGCACACAGAGACCCCGCCGCATTGGCAAAGCGGCAGAACTCACCCAACTGCTCTGGGTCCAGGGCCCCCAGCTTCTCCGGGTCCGTGACGCTGTTTTGGAACAGCTGGGACAGGAAGGACCCGCAGAAGCTGTCGCCAGAGCCTGTGGTATCTACCACAGGGGTGTCAAAGGTGGGGTGGTGACGCAGCTGTCCTTTGAAGGAAGAGACGCAGCCCTTGGGCCCCAGGGTGACCATAATAAGCACTATGCCCATATCGTGCAGCTTTTTAGCGCCTTCTGCAATGCTGTCGGTGCTGGTGAGCAGGGCCAGCTCTTCCTCGGAGATTTTCAGCACGTGGCATAGGGGAAGCCCCAGGCTCATCCCCTGGATGCCCGATTCTTCAGACTTCCACAGGGCGGGCCGCCAGTTGGGGTCATAAGAAATCAGCTTGCCCATTTCCCGGGCCTTTTTCACCAGCTCCAGGGTGGTGGTGCGGCCGGGCTCAGTAGTCAGGGACAGGGAGCCGAAGTGCAGAATGCTGGCCCCCTCTACTGAAGCCATGTCGATTTCTTCTGTACGCAGTTGGGTGTCCGCGCCGGGATCCCGGTAAAAGGTAAAGCTGCGGTCCCCATTCTCGTCTAGATGGACAAAGGCCAGGGTGGTCAGGCAGTCTGGATCCATAATCAAATTGTGGGCGTCCACGTTGTTTTTCTCCAGACAGCGGCGCAGGGTTTGGCCAAAGTTGTCACAGCCCACCTTGCCGATGAACCCGGCGGACACCCCCAGCCGGGAGAGCTGCACAGCCACGTTGGCCGGGGCCCCGCCAGGATTTGGATATACAGCGCCCGCAAAGCCCGGGGCTTTGACTGGGGAAAAGTCGATAAGCAGTTCGCCTGTCAGCAAAATATCTGGCATATGGGTTCCTCCTTATTTGAGACTGTGGATTTGAATTTCAGCCTTGCCGGTGGTAGAAAGTTTGGTATAGGGGGTATCCGGGTAGACGGCGGCAGTAAAGACCCGGGTGCCGCCATCTAGGTACATTTCACAGATGGAGCGGTCAAAAATGAACTGCACCTCCCACTGGCCGTCATAGAACCGGGGGGCACACAGCAGCCCGGCCCAGTCTTGGCCAAAGTACTGGTCAAAGTCCTTGGCGCCGGCCTCCCGGCGGTCTACAAAGGCCTGGTTCTGATGGTCCACGCCAAAGCGCAGCGCCTGGCCCTGTTCATTGCTTAGGGTAATGGTGGAGGCCCCGCTGCCGGTAACGGTAAGCTTGAATACCTCGCCGGGCAAATTGCCGTCCCAGGGGGCGGCTTCGCCAAAAGCGGCCTGGTCCTTGGGAGCAAAGGCCAGCCGGGGGCCGCCCTTGGGGGTATCGGCTAAGGTGGCGGCGCGGGGCAGGGTCATTTGGCAGCAGTACTCCCCGGTGGGGGTATTTCCAGCGTATACGGGATTCAGAGCCCAGCCCACAAAGAGGCGCTCCGGGGTACCGGAATAGGTGACGCCCGCATAGTTGTCAAAGCCCGCGTCCACAAACTCCGGCTGAGTAAAGCGGCCGTCGGCGACGAATTGATCCCCGTCGAAAGAGCCGGTAAAATACTGAATGCGGGCGCCATGATTTTGGGGATTGGGCCCCATGCTGACCAGCAGAA
The DNA here is from genome assembly GCF_034334985.1 of Acutalibacter intestini. NCBI lineage: Bacteria > Bacillati > Bacillota > Clostridia > Eubacteriales > Acutalibacteraceae > Acutalibacter > Acutalibacter intestini. The sequence continues at coordinate 85,242 of NZ_JAWXXL010000004.1, forward strand.
CCCACAATTCCCTGCCATTTACGGTTAGGGGGAACAGGTCCGGGCACTCCCACACGCCCTGGGAGTAATTGCCCTCTGGACCGAACTGGCCGGTTTTGGTCCAGCTCTTCAGGTCTTGAGAGGCGTAGAACTCCACATGGTCTCCGGCGGCTAAGACCATGCCCCAGCAATTCTTAACAGCGTTATGAAATACCTTTGGATCCCGGAAGTCCCGCAGGGCCGTATTGGGGATCACGGGATTGCCCTGGTATTTGGTAAAATGTATACCGTCTAAGCTATAGGCAATGCTCTGCTGCTCTTGGCCGTGGCCGTCCACGGTGCTGTGGCTGCCGTGGCTGGTGTACATGGCCACTAGGGGGGCTTTGCCATCCTGGCCGAAGCCGGAGGTGTTCTTCTCATCCAGAACCGCGCTGCCGGAGAAAATATACCCCAGTTCGTCAGGCTCCAGGGCAATGGGCAGGTGCTCCCAGTGGATCAGGTCTGTGCTGGTAGCGTGGTACCAGTGCATGGGGCCCCAGTGGGGCTCTTGATAGTATTGCGCGAAAAGGTGGTACTTGCCGTTTTCATATACCAGGCCGTTGGGATCATTGATCCATCCGGTCTTGGGGGTGAAGTGTAGCTGGGGACGAAAATCGCGGATGCCTTGTGTGCTCATGATAGGAGACTCCTTTATGGTGGATATAATTTAATTTAGTTAAGGATGGCTCCCGACAGGGGTGAAAGAATATGGAGAATGGAGATGAACCACCTAAAAATATGGAAAGGATTCGTTCATTAAATGGAGGATAAGACAAATAGGACAAAAAGTTTAGTAAGTGCCAGGAGCTTGAACCTTAACTTAGGCACATGATACCACCGAAGAGGGGGTGATGTAAAGATGGTAAAATCACTGAAAATTCATTTCATATTTGGGAATTCAGTCAAAACGACCAATAAATCAAGAACAAATTGTGAACTGCCACAAAATATGCAAAAATATATTGACAGATCTTCTAGGGTGGTATACAATATGTTTCATAAACTAAGTTATGCAATAAACTTTCTGTCTATCTGGGCAACAGCTGAGGTAAATTAACACATATCGGCATAAAAAGGCATGTGTTTGCGGGGCACTGTGGAGCCGGACAGAAAGAAACAGGTGGGCCGAGTCCTTTCTACATAGTAATACAGGATGCTGTGGTGTAAAGTATTGTAGCAAAAAGGAGAGACGGCCCCAAAGGGAAGGATGGGGTGATCATTATGAAAAAGAGGCCGGGCGTGGACCCGGCAGAGGAAAAGGCGAAAAGAGGTACCTCTTTATGTTTAGCTGCATACATGCAGCTAAATGGTATCCTGAAAACCAAGCGGCAGCCCGTGCCGCAGGGCACCATCAATTTACGAAGATTGGAGTTGGAACCAAATGGCAAAAGCCATGCCGAAAGGTAAAGAAAAAATGGGAGAAAAGGGTACGCTGGCCCGTATCCTCTCTTCCTGGCAGCTATATGTGCTGCTTCTGCCGGCCCTTATCTGGCTGATTCTGTTTGCCTACTATCCCATGTATGGCGTGATCATCGCCTTTAAGGACTTTAAGATGCGGGGCGGCGGGATTCTGGGCAGCCCCTGGGCAAACCCCATCTGGAAGTACTTCCAGCAGTTCTTCAGCACCAGTATTGCCACCACGGCGATTTGGAACACCATTGTTCTTAGCCTGGAGCAGCTGATTGTTTCTTTCCCCATCCCCATCATTTTCGCGCTGCTGCTTAACCAGCTGCGCAGCAATAAGGCCCGCAAGGTGGTGCAGACCATCTCTTACGCGCCGTACTTCCTTTCTAACGTAATTATCGTGTGCATTATGAATATGATCTTCTCCGCCACCGGCATTATAAACAACGCTATTGTGGCCGCGGGGGGCAGCATACAGAGCTTTAACTCGGCTCCCGAGTACTTCCGCACCATGTACATTGGCTCTACTGTGTGGCAGCAGATGGGGTTTAACGCCATTGTGTACATAGCGGCCCTAACGGGAATTAGCGCCGACTTTTATGAGGCGGCGGTGATTGACGGAGCCACCAAGCTGCAGCGGATTATCTACATTGACATTCCGCTGATCATGCCCACTGTGATACTGATGCTGATTTTGGCTGTGGGCAACGTGATGAGCCTGGGCTATGAGAAAGCCTACTTGATGCAGACGAACGTGAACACAGACGTATCTGAGATTATCTCCACCTATGTGTATAAGGTGGGACTGCAAAACGCCCAGTACAGTTTTGCCACGGCGGTGGGCCTGTTTAACTCAATCGTGAACTTCGTCATTCTGGTGTGCGCCAACACCGTTTCCAAAAAAGCGGCCGGCGTCAGCATATTCTAATTTTAGAAAGGAGGCCTTTTGGGTATGGCGAAAAATAAAGAGAAGGAGCTCTCCTCCTTTGAAAAAACCTCTGGCATTGTGGGCGCTAAAGAATCGGCCGGCGACCATGTGTTTAACGTATTCAACTCCATTTTGATGATCCTTATCAGTATTGTGATAGTTTATCCCCTGTGGTACACAGTGGTGGCTTCCTTTACAGACCCGGCGGTGGTGAACAGCGGCCAGTTTTTGATTATTCCCACCAAGCCCTTTGTCAACGGCTATAAAGAGGCCCTGGAATACCCCCGCATTTGGAGCGGCTATGGCAACACCCTGCTGTATACGGCGGTGTCCGTTATAGTGTCTCTGTGTTGCACCATTCCTGGCGCATACGCCCTTTCCCGCATGGATATGGTGGGCCGGCGGCCTATTATGTTCCTGTTCACCTTTACCATGTTCTTTAACGGCGGCATGATTCCCCTGTACTTGGTGGTGCGCAACCTAGGGCTTTACAACACCATGTGGGCCCTGATTCTTCCCAGCGCGGTTTCGGTATACAACCTGATTGTAGCCCGCTCCTTCTTTGAGGGGAACCTGCCTATTGACCTTTTAGAGGCGGCCCAGCTGGACGGCTGCTCGGACTTTGGGTTCTTCTTCAAAATCGCGCTGCCGCTGTCCTCAACCATTATCGCGGTTATGGTGCTCTTCTATGCCACAGCTATGTGGAATGTGTACTTTAACGCCATTATGTTCCTACAGGACCAGAATAAGATGCCTTTGCAGGTCATTCTGCGGGACCTGGTGCTTTCCAACTCGCTAACACAGGGCATGTCCGCTTCGGAGCTGGTAGAAAAGCAAAAGTTGGTGGACCAGCTGAAGTACGTGATCGTCACCCTGGCGGCGTTCCCGCTGGTCATTATGTACCCCTTTGTCCAGAAGTACTTTGCCAAAGGCGTTATGGTAGGCGCCGTAAAAGGCTAAGCAGCGCCAGCGTTTTTTGGGGGGCGCTTCCTGCGGGCGGGCTCAATCATGGGCCGCAAAGCGCGGAAAACGCCTGCCCGAAGGCCCAAAAGGCTCCTGCTTTGGCAAGCGTTCCACTTTCTGTTTGGTTCTACCCCGGCAGGGGGCCTTGGGCTTTTCCGCCGGGCAACATACAATATTTTGGAGGTAAAATCCATGAAAAAAACACTGGCACTTGTGCTGGCCCTGCTGATGGTCCTTAGCTTGACTGCCTGCGGCGGCAATGGCGGCAACGGCGGGGAAGGCGGCAACGTGGGCGTTAATACCGAGGCCGACTACCTGGACCTGACCGGAAATCTACCGATTATTAAGGACCCTGCGGCCTTTGAGGAGGCTAACGGCGGCAAGCTGAAGGCTTTCATTATTAATGACGCCGCCCGTACCGTGGAGGTGAAGGACCTGCTGATGGTGCAGCGCTGGAAAGAGGATACCGGCATTGAATTCGACTGGCAGGTGGTCTCTGCCGACTCTGTGGAAGAGAAGCTCTCCCTGATGCTTACCGCCGGCGACAACCTGCCGGACATCTTCTGGAACCTCATCGGCGGCCAAAGCGGCCAGTATGCCGTGCAGTACTCGGACCAGAATATCTTTACCCCCACCGAGGACCTGATTGAGCAGTACTGCCCCACCCTGGTACAGATTTTGGAGGATAACCCCCAGTACCAGAAGGAGATCCGCACCCCCGACGGCCATATGTACGGCTTCCCCTATATCGAGCAGATGAAAGGCCTGGTTATGACCTCTGGCCCGTTGCTGATCAACGAGGAGTGGCTGAAAAAGGTTAACAAGGAAATGCCCTCTACCATGGAGGAGCTCTCGGATGTGCTTCATGCCTTTAAGGACGCCGGCGACCTGAACGGCAACGGTCAGGCGGACGAAGTGCCCCTGATGACCATGTTTGGCCCCGAGGAGATAGACACCTTTGGCAGCTATAATATGTTCTACCGCTTTACCGGCTGCTTCGGCCAGGCCGACAGCTACTGCTACGGCAACCCCTACGCCGACCACCTGGCCCTGCTGGACGGCAAGATCACCTTTACCGGCAGCAATGAGTCCATCCGTAAGACCGCCGACTTCTTCCATGGCCTGTATGCCGACGGCCTGTTGAACGTCAACTGCTTTGAGCAGAGCGCGACCACCAACTATACCAACAGCGAGCTCATCCAGCCCGTGGCCATTGCCGGCGTGGTGGGCGTGTGGACTGACATGCAGATTACCAGCAACGACGTGCGCCACGAGTACGCCCCCATCCCGCAGCTGAAGGGCGCTGACGGCGGCCTCTCCGGCTTCCCGCTGAACTACTCCGAAATGCAGGACACCTCCTGCACCACCATCACCGACGCCTGTAAGTATCCCGAGGTCATCGCCTGCTTTGTAGAGTACCTGATCTCCGACCCCAAGCTGTCCATCCAGAGCAACTGGGGCGCAGTAGGCTACAACTATTATGAGGATGAGAACGGCATGCTGTGCTTCAACTTGGACGAGCGGGGAGACATCATTCCCGTAGAGCCCTACGAGTCCTTCGGCGATATGCGTGTGAACACCACTCCCGCCCGCGGCTCCATGATCGTTCTGGACGAGTACTACGACAAGTACTGCCAGTACACCTATGACGCCAAGACCCTGCTGGAGTTCCAGCATGTCAACGGCAAGGAGGAGCAGCTGGCCCGGGGCACCAACGTGCCCAAGATGCTGATGACCCTGGAAGAGAACCAGCGCCTGGGCCAGATTCAGCCAGTTATCTCTGACATCGTGGACCGCTACATTGCTAATGCGGTGCAGAACGGCACGGACGACGCCGGTTGGGAGCAGTATAAGAAGGACCTGGAGGACGCCGGCGTTAACGAGCTGGTAGAGATCTTCCAGGGTGCTTATGACCGCGTGAACAAGGCGGCTGAATAAGAAAGCTCCTTACAAAAAATAATAACCGCAGCCAGTAAGTAACGCTGCGGCCTGCGGCCCTCTTTCTGTAAGAGACTTTCTCTGGCAGAAGGGGGGTTGCTTTTTTCATAAAAAGATGTTAGAATCAATCAAGAGACGCTTCTATAATATATTATATTATTATATAGGCGGGAGTCTCTAAATGAATGAGAGCTGAGCAGAGCTTCGGGTCCGGGAGCCGATGGCTTTTACGTCCTTACAGGCTAGAGTCCTTGGGCCTTGGGGATAAAGGTTTAGGGAGAAGGACATAGCTGTCAGGCTTCCTTGCACCAGATTACCCTGCGTTTTGGCTGGTGTGAATCCTCTTTGAAACGCGGTATCCCGACCGGCAGAGAATGTCTTTGTTAAAAGCGAATGTGGGGCGGTTCTCGTTAACTTTAGTAAAATCACAAAGAAGGAAGATCATAAGTGAACAACCAGCAGGCGGAGCGGGCCGGAAACGTGGTGGGCAAAAACCACGGGGATGTGGCCATTGAAAATAAATCGTCTATCATTAAATATCTGCGGCGCAGCGGCGTATGCAGCCGGGCTCAGATTGCCCAGGCGGTGGGCCTGACCCAGGCCAGTATCTCAAAGATTATCGCCCAGCTGAAGAGCGAGGGGATTGTGTTTGAGACAGGCTTTATCGCGGGGGCAAAGGGCCGGCGTTCTGTGGGCGTGGCCCTGAACACCATGTGCAAACGGGTGCTGGGGGTGCGGCTTTCCCGGCGATCCTTTGCTGTGGGCCTGTTTGACCTTTCTGGAAAGATGTATGAAAATGTTTCCGGGCAGTTTTCGGCCACCACCACCCTGCGCAGTGTGATTATCCGGATAAAGGAAATCCTTCGGGACTTTTTGGCCCGGTATGAGGATATTGCCGCCATTGGCGTGGCGGTGCCCGGGCCCTTTAACGTAAAAACAGCGGAGATCGCCCTGACCACCTCTATGGCCACGTCAGACTGGACGAACGTGCGCCTGCGGGAGGAGTTTGGCGAGGACCTGCCGGTAAAGGTGGTGTTCTGCCACGATGCCATTGCCGGGGCCCTGGCCAACTGGTGGTTTGGGTCAAAGGTGGATAATTTCCGTTCCAGCCTGGTACACTTTCTGGTGGGAGACGGCGTTGGCGCGGGATTTATTGAGAACGGCGAGGTGCACGAGAACGCCATGGGGTTTTCCACCGAAATGGGGCATGTCAGCGTGGATGTAGACGGCCCCTTGTGCGCCTGTGGAAACAGGGGCTGCCTGGAGCTGTATTGCTCTACTTTTGCTTTTTTAGACGATGTGAACCAAAGACTGGCCCGGCCAGAAGGGGCCGGCTCTGTTTTGGCCAGGCTGAGCGGCGTTACAGTACAGGATGTATTCACAGCGGCGGCAGCGGGAGACCCTTTGGCTATGGAGGCCGTGGACCGGGTGGGCAGGTATATTGGCTATGGGGTGGTGAACTTGATCAATATTTATGCCCCGGACGTGGTGGTTGTTAGCAATGAGATGGCCAAGGGCGGCCGGCAGATCCTGGACCGGGTGAGAGAGGTGGTGCGGGAGCGGGTGCTGCCTGCCACAGCGGAAAGCGTAGCCGTTGAGCTGGAGGACGAGTGGCTGCTGGTCGACCCTGTGCTGTTTGGAGCCGGGGCGGTGGCCATTAACTACTGTCTGGAGGACCCTATGATTTTGTTAGGAAACGGCATGGCGTAGCGGCGGTCCCTGTTTGAAAAAAACCATCGTTGCCTTTTTAAAGGACATCCTTAAATAACTCGTGAGAGAAAAGCCGTCCGGCGAGAAAACGGGCGGCTTTTTTGCGCAAAATATGAGGAAATAAAGCGGCGGACTGGTGGAAAATTGAATCTACAATAAACAGGATAAAAGGAAAAAGCGTGCAAATACTACCTTTACCGGCGAACTGGGAAGAGATCATCTCAAAAGGATTTATCTGGAATGGGGATAGATTTGGGGATGACCGCACAAATTGCCGTAAGCCCAGGGAAGCCAAAAACAGTCACGTTTCTATTAAATATTTGCTGGAAAGGAATGCAAAATATGAAAGCTACTGGTATAGTTCGCAGAATCGACGACCTGGGCCGGGTGGTCATTCCCAAAGAGATTCGCCGCACCCTGAAGATCCGGGAGGGGATGCCCATGGAGATTTTTACCGACGTCTCCGGTGGGGTCATCTTGAAAAAATATTCTCCTGTGGGGGAGATGTCCCAGCTGGCCCAGGCCTATGCCGAGGCCCTGGTAAATCTAACGGGCTTAGCTGCCGCGGTGTGCGATACCGAGCAGATCATTGCCCTGGCCGGCCCTGTAAAAAAGGACCTGCTGCACAAGCCCCTTTCGCCCCAGCTGGAAGAGCTGGTCCAGGGCCGGCGCAGCTTTGTAACTAATTCGGAAAACACAGTGCTGGCGGCTCAAAATGTTCCCGCGGCAGCGGTGGCGGTATTCCCGGTCGTATCCTTGGGAGACGCTATGGGGGCCGTGATGCTGATTAAGGGAGAAAAGACGTCTCCCAAGCTGAGCAGCGAGGCGGCGGAAAATGTAAAGGCTGCCGCTATGTTCCTATCCCGCCAGCTGGAGGGATAGGAATCTCGATGATTTTAAAAGAAAAAACGGAAAAGTGCCGGGGATAAATGGGAAAACCTCTTGCTTTTCCAGAAAACAGGTGCTATAATTATTGTAAAGTAATAGTTAGGATGATGAAAGAGTGGGGCGACCCGCTCTTTCCGTTTGTTGCGGGAGATCCGGAAGGAACGGCCGGCCCCCAAAGAAAGGCGGAGGATATGAGCGAGGTAAAAAAGCAGGGCGGCGTGGCCGCCCTGGTGCTGGAAATGGCTCGCCCCCTGGCCCAGGAACTGGGCCTGAGCATTTGGGACGTGCAGTATGTTAAGGAAGGCGCGGAGTGGGTGCTGCGGGTGTGCATTGACAAGGAGGGCGGCGTGGGCATTGACGACTGTGTGGATATGACCCATGCCCTAAACCCGCTGCTGGATCAAAAAGACCCTGTGCCCCAGGAATACACCCTGGAGGTGGCCTCCCCGGGGTTAAACCGGAAGCTGACCCGGCCCGAACACCTGGAAGCGTATACAGGCGAGCCAGTGCGCGCCCGGCTGATACGCCCTTTGGAGGACGGCCGGCGGGAGCTGGAGGGCCTGCTTCTGGGCGCGGGAGACGGCCGGCTGGAGATACAGCTAAGCCAGGAGGAGAGCGTTACCCTGGAAAAGAAAGAGCTGGCATGGATATGCGCCATAGACGAGGTGGAGATCTAAGCTCTATAAGGATAAGGGGGAAGCGGCATGGAATAATTGTCCTATGACGGGTTTGCCCGGGCCAGGAACTATATATTGACCTACTCGGAGGAGATTGGGCGGGCGTGGTTTCGGTACCAGTTTGAAGATAGCGGCCCCCAGGCTTTTCTGGAGGTTTTAGCCCAATACCAGCGGGAAAGCGGGGGCTTTGGCGGGCTGTATTATGAGTATGACTATCAAGGCGTGCGCCTGAAGAGCACAGAGGTGGCGCTTCGCTACCTGATGGGAATGGACGAACGCCCCGACGCGGGCCATCCTATTATAAGGAATACCATGCGGCTCCTTTTAGACCCATACCGGCCTGAAATTGGTAACTGGGGCGAGGTCTTAGTGCCAGAGGAGCTGTATCGGGATATCCTTCAATATCCGGTGGAGCATATCCTGCGGTACTGGGATGAGAAATTGCCGGAGTATGACAGGCGTATTTTTGACAAGGGCGAGCCGTATAATTTTGAGTATTTTCTGGATTTTGTTCCATGCCTAAAGGACAAGGCCGTAAGGGACCGGCTGGCCGCTAAAATGTCTCTGATGCCGCAAAGCCAACGGCTTCGCGGCAGGGAGAAACTGAAATGAAGATCAGAATAATTCGGAGGAAAAGTTTCTAAAAAACCCAGGGCGGGGGCCGCCAGTGGCCGCTGCCCCGGGCCGGCAGACGCGGGGCGTCTTGTAGACCAAGAAGGAGTGATTTGGAAAAATGGCGCGGAAGAAGAAAGAACCAGAGAAGCAGGGCAACGAAGAGCTGTTTTTGGCGCTGGCCCTTTTGGAGAAGGAGAAGGGCATTCCGGTAGAATTTATGCTGGATAAAATCAAAAAGGCGATTGGTACTGCCTGCAAGAATAACTATGGCAACGAAGAAGTGGAGATCGAGGTCAACCCAGAGACTGGGAAATTCGATGTCTTTCTGCAAAAGCAGGTGGTGGAACAGGTGGAAAACCCGGCTCGGGAAATTTTGGTGGACCTGGCCCGGGAAATTAACCCCAGGGCCCTGATGGGCGACATGGTGGGTATTAAGCTGGATACCAAGCAGTTTGGCCGGGTGGCGGCCCAAACCGCCCGAAATATTATCCGTCAGGGCATTCGAGACAGCGAGCGGGGCCAGATGATGCAGGAGTTCCAGAGCAAGCACCAAGAGCTGGTCAGCGGACTGGTGGAGCGTATTGATCCCCGTACAGGGGCGCTTTCCCTGCGCATTGGAAAAGCAGAGGCAGTGCTGCCTAAAAACGAGCAGATTGGTGAGGAAAATATAAAGGAGGGCGACTACATAAAGGTCTATGTAGTCGATGTAAGGGAGACAGAGAAGGGGCCGAAGGCGATTATCTCTAGAACCCACCCAGACCTGGTAAAACGCATGTTTGAGACCGAAGTACCGGAAATTTATGACGGTACGGTAGAGATTAAGGCTGTGTCCCGAGAGGCGGGCTCCCGCACCAAGCTGGCAGTGCTAAGCCATAACCCAGAGGTGGACGCGGTAGGCGCGTGCATTGGCGCCCGGGGCGGCCGGGTCAATGAGATTGTGGAAGAACTGGGCGGGGAGAAGATTGATATTGTAGAGTACAATGAGGACCCCCAGAAGTTTATAGCCGCGGCGCTTTCCCCGGCCACAGTGCTTTCGGTGGAGGTTGCGGAGGACGGCGCCAGGGCCTGCCGGGTGACTGTGCCGGACAGCCAGCTGTCTTTGGCTATTGGCAATAAGGGCCAAAACGCCCGGCTGGCGGCAAAGCTGACAGGATGGAAAATCGACATTAAACCGGAGAGCGGTTTTTACGGCGAGGAACCAGTGACAAAAGCGGCTGGCGAAGAGGAATAGAGGGTTTGGCAATACGGGCCCGGGCGGTTTGGGCTGGCTTGTGCGCCGCGCGTTTTTTGCGGGCAAGTTTCTCTTGCCTGCCCGGCGTTCCTGGCGTCTAAAGTTTCTTGGTTCCGCCGGCCTTTCCGCTTTGTGGCAGGACCTGACCGGCTGGAATCAGCGTAAAGCCGGAAAATATTTTTAAAGATGCTTAGGGCTTGTTTGAAAAATCGAAAACGTCGTCTTTTTTGCCAGAAGAGGCCACTTTCTACGTCGAAAATCCTCGTCAATCGCGAGATTGCCGTAGTTAGCGCAGCTAACTACAGCGGTTCTTCTCCTTGAAATTGTCCCCTTCTGGCCCAAAATTCGTCATTTCCTCTATTTTCAAACAAGCCCTAATAGGGGGCTTTTTCCAAGAGTTTCCTATATCAGGGTGTGGAACGCCGGCCCCCACAAGGACCCGAAGTGGCGGATGAAGCCAGTGCCCCATAACCTTAGCCAGAAAGGAGGAGCCATGCGCCCAAAGAAGATACCCATGAGGATGTGCACCGGCTGCGGGGAGATGAAGCCCAAGAAAGAGCTGGTGCGGGTGGTAAAAGCCCCGGAAAAGACCAGCGAGGGCGGAGAACCCTTGCCGCCGGAGATCAGTCTGGATCGAACGGGCAGAATGCCGGGCCGGGGGGCTTATGTATGCAGGAACCCAGAGTGCCTGAGGCTGGCCCGAAAGGCCCGGCGGCTGGAGCGGGCGTTCTCCTGCAAAATACCGGAGGAGGTCTACCAGCGGCTAGAAGAAGAGCTGGCCCAGGCAGAAGGGGGCGGTACAGGATGAACCGGGTGCTGAACCTTTTGAGCATGGCCCGCCGGGCCGGCAGGGTGGAGCCTGGCTTTGACGCCAGCGTAGCCGCGGCCAAAACCGGAAAGGCGGCCCTGCTGCTGGCCGCTGAGGATATATCGGAAAAGACCTATAAAAATTTACGGTTCGAGGCCGAAAGGGCCGGCATACCGGCGGCGCGGCTGAAAACCGGCATAGACGCTCTAGGTAGGGCGTGCGGCGTGCGGGCCGGGGTGCTGGCTGTAACAGACCAAGGTTTCGCCAGGGCCGTGCTGGCAGAGCTGGAAAAGACAGAGATCGAGAAGGAGGACAATAGCTTATGATGATAAAATACCGGGTACGGGAAGTGGCTAAGGACCTGAACATCTCCAATAAGGAGGTGATCGACACCCTGGCGAAATATTTTCCAGAGCCAAAGAAATACATGACGGCCCTGGAGGAAAACGAGCTGGACGTGGTGCTGGAGACCTTTACCCAGCAGAACAGCATGGAAAGCCTGGACGCCTATTTTGCCCAGCGGGATCAAAAAGCTGAACCCGCCCCACAGCGGGAAGAAAAGCCCCAGGAGCAAAAGCCTGTGGAAGAAAAGCAGACCCCCAAAGCCGGGGAGAACCGGCAGGGGAAGCCCCAAGAGCAAAAGAGCGCCGAAAGCAAGGCCCAGGAGAACAGAAACCGTTCCCCAGAGGGCAAAAATGGGAAGAAACCCCAGAACAGCCGGAACGCAGAGAGTAATAACCGGCCGAATAACAACAATAATAAACGCCAGGGCCAGCCCCAGCCCAAGGCCCAGGAGGCAGAGCCAAAGGCCAAGGCGCCCGAGACAGTCCAGACCCAGGTGATACAAGAGCCCAAGGCCCCCACCCGCCGGGTGGTGGACACCCGCTCCAGCAATGTGAATATTGACAAATACAGCGAAAAATACGACCGTCTGGCAGACCAGAAGGTGGGCGCCCGGGGCGACAATGTGGTGACCAAGCAGAAGTTTACCAACCGGAACCAGCAGCGCCGGGGCCAGCAGCGCCGGGGTAAACGGGAGACCGAGGCCGAGCGCCTGCGCCGTATTGCCCTGGAGCGCAAGGCTAAGCACATTACCATTGAAGTGCCTGAGGAGATCACTGTGGGCGAGTTCGCCCTGCGGCTGAAGGTCTCCGCCCCTGAGGTTATTAAAAAGCTTATGGGCCTGGGGGTGTTCGCGGCCATTAACGATACCATTGACTTCGACACCGCTGTGCTGGTGGCAGACGAGTTCCACGCCCGGGTGGAGAAGGAAGTGGTGGTCACCATTGAGGAGCGCATTATTGACGACAGCCAGGACGACGAGACCAATCTGGTACCCAGGGCGCCCGTAGTGGTGGTTATGGGCCACGTGGACCACGGCAAGACTTCCATTCTGGACGTCATCCGCCACTCCAATGTTACCGAAGGTGAGGCCGGCGGCATTACCCAGCACATTGGCGCATACCGGGTGAAGGTGGGGGACCGGGACGTGACCTTCCTGGACACACCCGGCCATGCGGCTTTTACCACCATGCGGGCCCGGGGCGCCCAGGTGACGGATATTGCCGTGCTGGTGGTGGCTGCGGACGACGGCATTATGCCTCAGACCGTGGAGGCCATCAACCACGCCAAAGCGGCGGGGGTCAGTATTATTGTGGCCATTAACAAGATGGATAAGGTGGGGGCCAACCCCGACCGGGTGAAAGAGCAGCTTACGGAGTATGAGCTGGTGCCCGAGGAGTGGGGCGGCGACACCCCCTGCATTCCTGTGTCTGCCCATACCAAAGAGGGCATTAACGACCTGCTGGAAATGATCATCCTCACCGCGGACATGATGGAGCTGAAAGCCAACCCCGACCGGGCGGCCAAGGGCACGGTGATTGAGGCCAGACTGGATAAGGGCATGGGCCCCATTGCCACAGTACTGGTGCAAAACGGCACCCTGCATGCCGGGGATATTATTGTGGCCGGGGCCACTGTGGGCCGGGTACGGTCCATGATGGACGACAAGGGCCGCAAGGGCATTACCGAGGCCGGCCCCTCGGTACCGGTGGAGATCACGGGCCTGGGCGATGTGCCCGTGGGCGGCGACACCTTTGACGCGGTGACAGACGAGCGCCTGGCCCGGGAACTGGTAGAGCAGCGGCTGGCCGAGCAAAAGGAAGAGGTGTTCCGCGCCCAGACCAAGGTGACCCTAGACAACCTCTTTGAGCAGATGAAAGAGGGCGAGATGAAGGAGCTGAAGATCATCGTCAAGGCGGACGTGCAGGGCTCGGTAGAGGCAGTGCGGCAGTCCTTGGAAAAGCTCTCCAACGACGAGGTGCGGGTGCACATCATCCATGGGGCGGTAGGCGCGGTGAGCGAAAGCGACGTGATGCTGGCCAACGCGTCCAATGCCATTATCGTGGGCTTCAATGTGCGGCCCGACCCGGTGGCCGAAGAAAACGCCAAGCGGGACGGGGTGGATATGCGGCTGTACCGGATTATCTACGACTGCATTGAGGAGATTGAGAACGCCATGAAGGGTATGCTGGCGCCCAAGTACCGGGAGGTGGCCCTGGGCCGTGCCGAGTGCCGGGAGACCTACAAGATCAGCAATGTGGGCATGGTCATCGGCGGCCACGTGGTTAACGGAAAGATTACCCGAAACGCCCAGGTGCGGGTGGTGCGGGACGGCATCATTGTGGCGGACGACAAGATCGCCTCTCTGCGGCGGTTTAAGGATGACGTAAAAGAGGTGGCCGACGGCTATGACTGCGGCATTACCCTGGAGCGTTTCTCGGACATCAAGCAAGGGGACGTTTTGGAGGCCTATGAGATGGAAGAGTATAGGGACTAAGGGAGAGCTGGTATGGAGATCATAACGTTTACGCCCCAGTGCGTGGGGAAGGTGGACATGAGCCCCCAGTCCTTTCCCGTGGTGGGTAAGTTTTTTCCCACCTTCTCTCAAGGAAAATGGGGGTATAATGAAACGGTGTTCCCCCAGCCCGCTGGTACCAAAACCAACCACTCCTTGGACCAAGAGAGCCTGGAGCTATATGCGAAAGGCGGGAACCGGGCCCTTTTTCTGGCCCAAGGGGGAGATGCTTATCTGGGGCACATTGCCGCAGAGAAAGACTTCATGGGTTGGGCCTATGTGGAGGCCCTGGAAGTGGCCGCCCGTTACCGGGGCGGGGGAACGGGCACAGCGCTGATCCGGCAGGCGATCCGCTGGGCAAAGGACCGGGACCTGGCGGGGCTGCGGCTGGAGACCCAAGACAACAACCTGATGGCCTGCCGGTTTTACCTAAAACAGGGATTTCAGGTGGGCGGGGTGGACTATCTGCGCTACCATACTCTGCCCGCCCCCAAAAATCAGGAGGCCGCTGTTTTCTTCTACCTGCTGTTTTAAGGAGGATATTATGCCTACACACAAACTAGGACGTATTACAGAGGACGTGAGCCGGGAGCTTTCCGCCATTGTCCGCGAATTAAAAGATCCCCGGGTTACCGGCTGTCTGCTCAGCGTGGTGCGGGTGGAGGTGACCAACGACCTGTCTTACTGCACAGCCTATGTGAGCACCGTGGAGGGCCTGGAGCGCTCTAAAGAGGCGGTACAGGGGCTGAAGTCGGCCTCTGGGTATATTCGCCGGGAGCTGGGCCACAGGCTGAAGCTGCGCCACGTACCAGAGATGATCTTTAAGGCCACCGACTCCATCGAGTATGGGGCCAGTATCTCTAAGCTGCTGAATGACCTGGACATTCCGGAGGCAGAGGAAGAATTACCAGAGGAGGAAAGCCGCTATGGAGACAATTTTGACGTTGACTGAAGCGGCCAGCCGGCTGGCCGCCTGGGACGATATCTTGGTGGTCTGCCACGCGAACCCGGACGGGGACGCCCTGGGCTCCATGTCCGGGCTGGTGCGGGGGCTGCGGGCCCTGGGTAAAAGGGCGGACTGGCACTGCCCGGACCAGGTCCCGGAACCATTCGTCTGCCTTTTCCAGGGCCTGGAAAACAGCGGGCTGGTTCCTGCCCACACGGTTACGGTGGATGTGGCGGACTGCAAGCTGCTGGGCCCTGGAGAGGAGCGCTTTGCCGGAAAAGTGGAACTGGCCATTGACCACCACAGCACCCATAGGCCCTTTGCCAAGGAACGCTGGGTAAGCGCAGCGGCGGCGGCTACGGCGGAGATGGTCTGGCTGCTGTTAAAGGAGTTGGCGGTGAGTCCGGATGCTGCCATAGCCAGCTGTCTTTACACAGGGATGGCCACTGACACAGGCTGTTTCCGCTACCGCAACGTAACCCCCCAGACCCTGCGGCTGGCGGCGGAGGCCCTGGAGGCTGGGGCCAGGGCCGGAGATATTAACCAAAAGTTGTTCGAGACCAAGAGCTTGGCTTACTTCCGGGCCGAGCGGCAGATACTGGAGGATATGGAGCTGTTCTGCGGGGGAAAGGCGGCTATGGTGCTGCTGCCCCAGTCCTTCTATGCCGAGACCGGCGCGCGGGAGGACGAGGCGGAAGCCGCTGTGGGGCAGCTCCGGCAGATTGAAGGGGTGCTGCTGGGGATCACTATAAAAGAGAAGCCGGATGGCGGTGTCAAGGGCTCTCTGCGGGCCAACCCTCCGGTCAATGCCGCTGCGGTCTGCGAGAGGCTGGGGGGCGGAGGCCACGCCGGGGCGGCGGGATGTACCCTGGGGGGGATGTCCATAGCAGAGGCGGCGGAAAAACTGAGAGCCGTTTGTGAACAATATTTTGCGGAGATAGGATGCATCTGACCCAATATGAATGGCATAATCATATTAGATAAGCCCCAGGGATTTACCTCCTTCGATGCGGTGGCGGTGGTGCGGGGGCTTAGTAAAGAGAAAAAGATTGGCCACACCGGCACCCTGGACCCTATGGCCACCGGGGTGCTCCCCCTTTTGCTGGGCCGCGCGGCTAAAGCCGCCAGCCTGCTGCCGGACACGGACAAGGAATATTTAGCCCAGTTCCAGCTGGGGCGGCGCTTTGACACAGGGGATGTGACCGGCGCCCTGGTGGAACAGAACCAGGCCCCTGTGGACAGAAACGCCCTGGAAGGGGCTATGGCGGGATTCTTAGGGGAGATTGACCAGCTGCCGCCCATGTACTCGGCAGTGTCCGTAAACGGCCAGCGGCTATATAAGCTGGCCCGCCAGGGCCTTACGGTAGAGCGCCCAGCCCGGCGGGTAAACATCTCCCTGCTGCGGCTGGAGGCCTACGACCCCGCAAGCCGCCAGGGAACCCTAAGGGTGGCATGCTCGAAAGGCACGTACATACGGGTGCTCATCGAGGATATTGCCGCCGCTGCCGGAACCTGCGGTACCATGGCGGGGCTGCGGCGGGTGCGGGCCTGCGGCTTTTCCGAGGCAGACGCGGTAAGCCTGGACCAGCTGCGGCAGCTGGCCGGGGCCGGACGCTTGGAAGAGGCGCTGCGGCCGGTGGACGGGCTGTTCCAGGCGTATAGGCGGGTCACGGTAAGCGGAGCGCAAGGGACGCGCTTTTTAAATGGCGGAGCTCTGGCCCTGGACCGGCTGCGGCTGGCCGGGGGTGCTCCAGAGGCCGGGGAGCGCCTGCAAGTCTATGAGCCTGGGGGCGCGTTCCTGGGCCTGGGAGAGGCAGACCCGGCGGCGGGAGAGCTGAAGGTGCTGAAGCTTTTTAAAGCGGCCCAATAGATTCAAGGCAAAAAAGAGAGACGCATTGTGTGGTCCAGGTGCGGGGAATGTTCCGAGCCTTTACCCTCATGTGAAAAAAAGGAGGCGCCAGCATGGAATGGATCGTAAATTTTGACATGCCGCCCCAGCCGCCGTGCGGCTTGGCGCTGGGCGGCTTTGACGGACTGCACCGGGGACATATGGCGGTGATTCAGGCCACGCTGGAGGGTCCGGACCAGCCGGCGGTGTTCACCTTTTCCGCGCCGCCTTCCGGCGAGGCCATGGTATTGACCGCCGCGGATAAAAAAAAGCTGCTGGCCGCCGCCGGGGTGGAGCGGGTGTACTCGGCGGAGTTTTCGGCCCTGAAAACCATGGAGGCCGCCAGCTTTGTGGAAACGCTGCTCTTTGAAAAAATAAACGCCCGGCGGCTCTGCTGCGGAGAGGACTTCCGCTTTGGCCGTGGGGCGGCGGGGGACGTGGGGCTGCTGAGAGAGCTTTGCCAAAAGCACGGCGTGGGCCTGACCGTGCTGCCCCCTGTAAGCGAGGATGGAGAAAAGATCAGCTCCAGCCGGATTCGCCGGGCCGTGGAGCGGGGAGACATCCCCACAGCCAACCGGCTGCTGGGCCGGCCCTTTGGCTTTCAGCTGGAGGTGATCCATGGGAACCACATCGGCACAGGGCTGGGCACGCCAACGATCAACCAGGCGCTGCCAGAGAACTTTGTGCGGCCCCGGTTTGGGGTGTACGCGGCCTGGTGCCTGGTGGAGGGGCACCCGCATTTTGGGGTTTGCAACATTGGGGTAAAGCCCACCGTGGGCTCGGACCGGGTGCTGGCAGAGACCTGGATGCCGGAGTTTTCCGGGGACCTGTACGGGGAGCGGGTCCGGGTGGAGCTGGTGGAGTTCCTGCGGCCCGAGCGGAAATTCGACTCTCTGGAGGAGCTGAAAGCGGCCATCCAGGCAAACGGAGAGCAGGCCCGGGCCCTAACTGTAGGGGCGGAGTAGGGCGGCTCAGTCCAGCTCGAACCACACGTCTATCTCGCTCTGGTCCGGCTCCTCAAAGGCGCTGAGCAGTTTCTGCATCAGCCCCTGGTCTACATAGTAGTCGGCGGTCTCCCCGGCCAGAACGGCGGCGTTGCGCTTTTCAATATTCACCTGCCAGCGGGCCGCTGACACGTGGATATAGTGCCACTCTGTAGCAATGCCCCGCTCCCGGAAAAAGCCAGAGGCCCGCTGCCGGGCGGCCCGGGTCCAGAAGCCCCAGTCCAGAATCACGTCCACCCCGGCCCGGGCGATGTCCGCGGCCCTGTCCAGCAGATAGCCCTGGACAGCGGCGCAGACCTGGTCGTGGAGCGTCCCCAGCTCCCCAATGCGGGTGGTCAGCTCGTCCACAGAGAGACGCACCGCCGGGGACTTCTTCATCAGGCCTTTGCAGTAGAAGGTCTTGCCGCTGGCGATCTTGCCGCAGATGAGGATTACCTTTGCCATGCTCACACCCCCTTTGCCAGGAATTCCTCCACCCGCTGGTGAAAGTCTGGCAGGGCCTTTTTTAGGGAGACGGGCCGGCCCGCAGAATTCAGAAAGCAGTGGGTGGTCCAGCCGTCGCAGCGGGGCTGACCAGTGGCCTGGTCCCGGACCTGGTAGTGAAAGGCAATGCGGGTGCGGGTGTAGCTTTCGATCTGTGTAAGAATCTCTACCGTGTCGCCAAAGCGGCACATAGCATGATAATTGGCCTGGGCGCTAAGCACCGGGCTGAGGATACCGGCGGCTTCCAGGGTTTCGTAAGGGAAGCCGCTTTCGCGCATAAAATGGACTCTCGCCTCTTCAAACCAACGGATGTAGTTGGAGTGGTGAACGCAGTCCATACGGTCGGTCTCATAGTAGTGGACCGGGCGGGTGTAAGGGACAGTGGGCATAAGATTACCAGCTTTCTAAAAAAATATGGGAGTTTACGGGAGAAACGTGGCAAGGTTCTGGTGGACCGCCGGAGCAAAAGAAGCCCAAAGGAACTGGCTTCCCTGGCGGGGTGCGGGGCAGAGCCCCAGGCTCCGGCTGCCCGCATAGGAGCGGCTCTGCTCCATATATTTATAGGGGAACATCCCTCCCCCGGAGGGGGCGGGGTTATATTGTACCATAATTGTGAAGAAAACGCCAGAGCGCCCAAGATATAGTTTGATGAGGATGCGAAAGGGTACACATGGTAGATTTAACTATAAAAACAAAGATAAAGCACCATATATTGTATTCGGTCTATGTGTTGATTTTTAGGTCGAAAGATGGTATCATTTTTAAGGCAATACTGCGAAGTTCTACGTGCGGTATTGTGTCCTCAGGTTTTTCGTCAGAGTGTACAAGAATTGCTTTGTAGCTCTATTGAGTGCGGTCAATCAGACCAGTGAGGGTCTTTAGGATTGGGAAACGGAACGCTTGTGCGCAATAGCGGAAGCTATCGGCTAAAGCTGTTAACAAAAATGTACAAGCAAGACAGCGCTTAAGGTGAAGGTGTTAGCCGTAAATTGTACGGTGCTGCCTTAAGAGTCATGGAGAAAGGAAGTACCCAGAACATGAAGATAGGCTTGGACGTAGGTTCCACCACATTAAAATGCGTGGTTTACGAAGGGGGCGCCCCTGTTTTTCAAGAATATGAGCGGCACTTTTCCCAAATAGCGGAAAAGGCGTCGGATATGTTGGGCCGGGTGGCGGCGCGCTTTCCCGGAGAAACCAGCGCCGGACTTTGTGTTTCGGGCTCGGCGGGCATGGGCCTGGCAGAGGACCTGGGCATTCCCTTTGTCCAGGAGGTGTACGCCACCCGCACCGCTGTAAAAAAATATCTGCCGGATACAGACGTGGTCATTGAGCTGGGGGGCGAGGACGCCAAGATTCTGTTTCTCTCCGGCTCCATGGAGGTGCGTATGAACGGCTCCTGCGCGGGAGGCACCGGGGCCTTTATCGACCAGATGGCCACCCTGCTGGATATTTCTCCCACCGAGATGGACCAGATCGCCGCCGGCAGTACCCGCAGCTACAGCATCGCCTCCCGGTGCGGGGTGTTCGCCAAGTCGGACATCCAGGCCCTTTTGAACCAGGGGGCCCAGAAGGACGACATCGCCGCCAGCATCTTTACCGCCGTGGTGAATCAGACCGTGGCGGGCCTGGCCCAGGGCCGGGAGATTACCGGCCAGGTGGTGTACCTGGGCGGGCCCCTGACCTTCTTCCCCCAGCTGCGAAAGGCCTTTGACAGCATTCTGGGGGTCGGGGGCATCTGCCCCGAAAACTCCCTGTATTATGTGGCGGCCGGCGCGGCCCTGGACCCCTCTTCAGAGGAATTCGACCTGGGGGAGATCACCGGGAAGATCAAAAACTACAGCTCCAGCCGCCACTACCAGAGCAGCCAGGCTCTGTTTGCCAGCCAGGCCGAGTATGACGAGTTCACCACCCGCCACCAGCAGGACAGCGTGCCCACCGGCGCGGCCCTGGGCCCGGACGGCACGGCTTATATTGGCATAGACGCGGGGTCCACCACCGTAAAGGCGGTGGCGGTGAACGAGAACGAGGAAATCGTCTGCTCCCGCTACCTGCCCAACAGCGGCAACCCGGTGCCCTTGGTGCGGGACTTTCTCAGCGATCTATATGAAAATTACCCCAACATAAAAATTCGTGGCGCGGCCTCTACCGGCTACGGAGAGGAGATCATCAAGGCCGCTTTTGGCATGGACCTGGGGGTGGTGGAGACCATCGCCCACTTTACCGCTGCCAAAAAGTTCCGGCCCCAGGTGGACTTTATCATTGACATCGGCGGCCAGGACATCAAGTGCTTTAAGATCAAGAACGGGGCCATTGACAATATTTTCCTCAACGAGGCTTGTTCCTCGGGCTGCGGATCTTTTTTGCAGACCTTCGCCGGGGCCCTGGGCTACCAGATGGAGGACTTTGCCCGCCAGGGGCTGTTTGCAAAGGACCCGGTGGACCTGGGCAGCCGCTGCACAGTGTTTATGAACTCCTCTGTGAAGCAGGCCCAAAAAGACGGGGCCTCGCTGGGCAGCATTTCCGCCGGGCTCTCTATGAGCGTGGTGAAAAACGCCCTCTATAAGGTCATCCGGGTTACCGACGCCAAAAGCCTGGGCCGGCACATTGTGGTGCAGGGGGGCACCTTCCTCAACGACGCGGTGCTGCGGGCCTTTGAGAAGGAGATTGGCCAGGACGTCACCCGGCCCTCGGTGGCGGGACTCATGGGGGCCTACGGCGCGGCCCTGTACGCCAAAGAACACAGGCCCCAGCGCAGCGGAATCATCTCTCCCCAGGATCTGGCGGGCTTTACCCACCAGGTAAAGGCCGTCACCTGCAACGGCTGCCCCAACCACTGCCGCCTGACGGTGAACACCTTTGGCGGGGGCGGGCGGTACATTGCCGGAAACCGCTGCGACAAGCCCCTGAAAAAGCAGAGCCCGGCCAGTGAGTACAATCTATACGAGTATAAAAAGCAGCTGCTGGCGGCCTATGCCCCCTGTGAGGGGCCCAGGGGGAAAATCGGCATTCCCATGGGCCTGAATATGTTCGAGCTGTACCCCTTCTGGCACACCTTTTTTACCCAGCTGGGCTTTGGGGTAGAGGCCTCGCCGGAGTCGGACCGGCAGCTGTACTTTAAGGGCCAGCACACCATCCCCTCGGACACGGTCTGTTACCCGGCCAAGCTGCTGCACGGGCATATTGACACCCTGCTGGAGCGGAAGCTGGACGCCATCTTTTACCCCTGCATGAGCTACAACGTGGACGAACACAAGGGCGACAACCACTACAACTGCCCGGTGGTGGCCTACTACCCCGAGGTGCTGGACGCCAATGTGGCCGCCCTGGCGGATACCAAATTTATCTACGACTACGTGGGCCTGCACCGGCCCCATGACTTCCCCAAAAAGATGCGGGCCATTTTGGCCAAGTACTTTCCGCCTATCCCAGAAAAAGAGGTAAAGGCCGCCGCCCGGGCTGCTTACGCCGAGTATGCCGCCTACATGGGACGCATCCGGCAAAAGGGCCAGGAGTACATGCAAAAGGCCCGGGAGCTAAACCTGCCCGTGGTCATCCTCTCGGGCCGGCCCTACCACCTGGACGGAGAGATCAACCACGGCATCGACAAGCTTATCTGCGAGTGCGGCGCCGTGCTAGTCACCGAGGACTCCATTAGCGACCAGGTGGAAAAGTTCTCTACCAAGGTGCTGAACCAGTGGACCTACCACGCCCGGCTGTACGCCGCCGCCCGGTATGTGGCAGAGTGCGGGGACCCCCGGGTGAACCTGGTGCAGCTGGTGAGCTTTGGCTGCGGGGTGGACGCCATTACCGGGGACGAGGTGCGGTCGATTTTGGAGGAGGGCGGGCGCATCTACACCCAAATTAAAATCGACGAGATTACCAACCTGGGCGCGGTACGCATCCGGCTGCGCAGCCTGTTCGCCGCGCTGGGGCTGGGCGATTAGCCGCCTGCCCGAATGACCCAAAATGAACATGGTATGGGTTTGGGGAGCGGCTGGCGGCTTCGAGGCAGGACCTGGCGGGACCATTCCCGTTCCCCGGCGTAAAAGTTTCGCCAGCCTTTTCAAAGGCTGTGGGGGTGGAGGGGGCGAAGCCCCTCCCCGCCGGAGGCCATTATAGTAAACACACTTGAAAATCGGTATGTACCGATTTTCAAGCTGGGCGACAATGTCGCCTGGTTCAAAAGAGGTATTCAACATCTTTTGAACTGTGTTAACTATACGTCGTAGACAAAGCGCGCTTTGTGCGCATAATGGGCATTTTCTTTGAAAATGCCCATCGGGGCCAAAGGGCCCTAAGTGTTGGAAGGCCTCCGTCAGCGCAGACCAGCTGACTCCGGCAAGACCTTGGGGGCGCAGCCCCCAATCCCCTGCGGCCTTGAAAGGCCGGCGAACTTTTTACTGTTACCCACGCTGGCGCTACTCTCAAAACCCATAGAAAGGATTCTCTATGAGCAATACAGCAAACCGGGTGGAATTTACCCGGGAGATGAAAAAGGACTATACCATCTTAACGCCCAATATGGCTCCCATCCACTTTGAGCTCATCAAAAACGTGCTTAACAGCTTTGGCTACCACCTGGACCTGCTGCAAACCACTGGCCGGGAGATTGTGGACGAGGGGCTAAAATATGTGCACAACGACACCTGCTACCCGGCGCTGCTGTCCATTGGCCAGCTGATGCACGCCCTGCACAGCGGCAAGTACGACCTGCACAAGGTGGCCCTGATTATGACCCAGACCGGCGGCGGCTGCCGGGCCAGCAACTACATACACCTGCTGCGCAAGGCCCTGAAAAAGGACGGGCTGGACTATATCCCGGTGATCTCTCTAAACCTCTCGGGCCTGGAGAGCAACAGCGGCTTTAAGCTGACCCTGCCCATGCTGCGCCGGGCCATTGCGGCCCTGACCTATGGCGACCTTTTGATGCTGCTGAAAAACCAGACCAAGCCCTACGAGGTTCGGCCCGGGGCCAGCGACCAGACCGTGGCGGACTGGACCCAAAAGCTGACCGGCCTCTTTGAGCAGGGCAAGGCCTTTACCCAGCACGAGGTGCGGGCCTACTTTGACCAGATTGTTCAAAGTTTTGCCGCCATTCCGCTGAACAGGACCGAAAAGGCAAAAGTTGGCATTGTGGGAGAAATTTACGTAAAATACTCGGCTTTGGCCAATAATGGTCTCGAGGACTTTCTCTTTCACCAGGGATGCGAGGTAATGGTGCCGGGCATTATGGGCTTTATGATCTTTAAGGTGGACAACCGGCTGGAGGATATTGCCCTGTACGGCGGCAGCCAGGCCAAAAAGCAGCTGTGTACCCTGCTGAAGTGGTACTTTACCAAGTTTGAGACAGACCTGATCGACTCGGTGAAAAAATATCCCCAGTTTACCCCGCCCGCGCCCTACAGCCACCTGAAAGAGCTGGCGGGCCAGGTCATCGGCTATGGCTGCAAGATGGGCGAGGGCTGGCTTTTGACCGCCGAGATGATGGAGCTTATTGAGAGCGGCTACGAGAACGTGGTGTGCACCCAGCCCTTTGGCTGCCTGCCCAACCATATTGTGGGCAAGGGCATGATCCGCAAGGTGAAGAGCGTGTACCCCCAGGCCAATATTGTGCCCATTGACTACGACCCCAGCGCCACCCGGGTGAACCAGGAGAACCGGATCAAGCTGATGCTGGCGGTAAGCGCGGGATGAGGAAAAAGCTGGCGGGTGTTTTTGGGGGCCAGGATGCGCGGACCGGGCGTGAGTGGGTGCGGGTTCCCCTTTTTGCAGCGGATTTTTAAGCTTAGGGCTTGTTTGAAAAATCGGAAATGCCGTCTTTTTACCCAGAAGGGGCCCCTTTCTGCGTCAAAAATCCTCGCCAATCGGAAGATTGCTTTGCGGTTTTTTCCTTGAAATGAACCCCTTCTGGGTAAAAATTCGTCATTTCCTCTATTTTCAAACAAGCCCTGGGGACAGGACCTTGGGCTTCTGCGGTCCCGGCTCTCGCGCCGGTGAGTTCCTAGCGTGTCTGCCGCCAGCAGACGCTTACCCCCAAACTCCCCGCGCCTTTTCCGGCTTTATCATTTATGAGATTTACGAAATAAATAGCTTTCTCGGAAAGAAGGTGTTCCCATGCCCAAAAAACTGGTCCTTTTGCTGGCTTTGCTAATGCTGCTGACAGAGATCCCCAGCTGCTCCTTTACCGGGCTCTCCCCCCAAAACCTGATGTCGCCCCCAAAGGCCAACGCGGACCAGCAGAGCATTTACCGGCTTTTGCAGGGGGCTCAGGCGGATGTGACCTTTGTCTACCCGCGCAACGGCGAGTACCTTTCCGCAATTACCATGCACGACTTTACTGGGGACGGGGTGGAGGACGCCATTGGTTTCCATTTGGTAGAGGATGGGGGCGTGGGGGGCATAGAAGTACAGTTCTTGACAAAAGAGAACGGCGTTTGGCGTACGCTTTCCTCTTTCCGCAATCCCTTTTCCCAGGTGGACCGGGTTTGTTTTGCCAATGCCCCTGGGGGAGGGCAAGTGGTGCTGGTGGGCTGGGGCAGCACCCGGGGCGACACAGGGCGCATAGCGGTGGTGAACGCCTATGTCTATGATGGCCGGGGGGCTCTGGAAGAGTACCAGCTGGGCAACTATGCCGAAATGCTGCTGACCGATTTTGATGGCAACGGGGTGGATGAATTGTTTACCATTGACAAATTCGTAGCCACCGAGGCCGAGGGGGAGGAATCCACGCCCGCCATGGCTCGGGTATATGCCTTTGACCTGGAAAAGCCCTATGAGTTGGCCAGCACCCAGGCGGACAACAGCCTAACCGGCTACACGCTGGTTCAGTCTGGCCAGCTGAACGCCCGGACCAAGGGCGTGATTGTAGACGGATCTGTAAACGCAGTGACCACTTCCACCCAAATATTTACCTTGGATGGGGTGCGGCTGCGCAACTTCCCAGGGGGTGTGAATACCAGCGAGTATACCAACCCCTTTTCACGGCCCAGCCTTTCCACGTCGCCCATCAGCAGTCAGGATATTAACGGCGACGGCTATTTTGAGTTTCCAGCAGTGACCAAGCTGCCTGGTATCCCTGAAAATGTAGACCTGGACTCTACCAGCTATTTGGTAGAGTGGCAGGGCCTTACCCCAGAGATGGAGAGCCGGGTCGTTTTGCGGGCCCTGATGAACACCCAGGAGAACTATTGGTTTCGGCTGCCGTACCTTTTGCAGGGAAAGGTGTGCGCGATCAATGACCCAAAGCTGCGTACAGTGACGTATACCGAGGTGATCGAGGACGAGGAGGGCAGCCAGCTTTTGGGTGGAACGCTGTTTTCTATTCGGGTATTTACCCGTTCCGCCTGGGAAAATCGGGGCGAGACCAGTGGATACAGTATGATTTTGGCCCAGAACGATCTGGTATATGGGATACAGGTTGTAACCAGGAACGAGAACTACCGGCGGTGCATTGAGGAGATCACCCGTAATTTCCAGCTGCTTGCCGGATGAGGGGAAACTTTTGGGATGGCCGGTTCCATTGACCCAGGCGGCAGCTTTGGAGCGGGGCGAATGGGCCGGCATGGAAAAAACGCCAGAAAAGGTTTTGTCTGCTTTTTCAAAAGTGGCAGGCTTGCGGAACAGGGTCTTGCGGTTCTAAAAAGGAGGTTCAGTATGAAACGAGTGCTGGTGGCAGAGGACGAGCAGAATATTCGGGAATTTGTGGTCATCAACCTGGCCAGGGCTGGGTATGAGATTGTGGAGGCGGAGACCGGGGACCAGGCCCTGGAGCTATATGAGGGCCACGAGGGCCGTTTTGACGTGGTGATCCTGGACATTATGATGCCGGGAGACCACGACGGCCTGGCGGTGTGCCGGGAGCTGCGGGGACGCAACCCCTCCATTGGCATTATCCTTCTCACTGCCAAAACCCAGGAGATGGACAAGGTCAGCGGCCTAATGATGGGGGCGGACGACTATGTGACAAAGCCCTTTTCTCCTTCCGAGCTGGTGGCCAGGGTAGACGCCGTGTACCGCAGGGTGGCCCTGGCGGCGGAACAGGATCAAGTGGCCCGCCGTAACGAGGTGGTCTCTGGGGAATTTGCCCTGAACCTGCGTAATCGCTCTTTTAGTAAGGGCGGGGTACCGGTGGAGCTGACCCAGGTGGAGTTCCAGATTATGGAATACTTTTTCGAGAACCCGGGGCTGGCCCTGGCCCGGGGGGATATTTTGCGGCACGTGTGGGGCCCGGGGTATGTGGGCGAGGAAAAGATTGTGGATGTAAACATCCGCCGCCTGCGCATGAAAGTGGAGAACGAGCCAAGCAACCCCCAGCACATTATGACCGTTTGGGGCCTGGGGTACCGGTGGAAGGCGTAATAGGGAGGTGGGGCCGTGTTTGCCAGAAGCGTGTCCAGGCGTTGGTTTTTAAATACCATTGGGGCTGTGTTTGTCATTTTGGTCATCTTTGTGGCGTCCCTGTCCGTGGTGGTGCAGAGTTCCACCTATAGCAGCATAGAGCTGGCCCTTTCCAGCCGGATGGACGAGCTTTTAAACTGGTTTTCCGGTAATGGCGGGCGGGATAATGTACGCAGTTTTACAGCCATTACCCAGGACTATGTGGAGAATTCCTTTCAGGACCGGAACAAAATGGAGATTATGGCCCTAAGCCGGGAGGGGCAGGTGTTTATTACCTCCACAGGTTTTGAGCCGGACCGCCAGCAGCCTATGCCAGACTATGAGCTGGCCCTCTCCAGCCCGGACGGTTCTGGAAAATGGGTGGGTGAGCTGAACACTGGGGAAAAGGTGATGGCCATTACCCGGACGGTACGGGACGAAAACGGTGTGCTGATGGGATCCATCCGCTACATGGTGTCCATGGAGCTGGCGGACCAGCAGACTGCCCTTATTGTGGTATTTCTGGTGGTGGCGGGGCTGTTTATTATGCTGCTGCTCACCTTTTCCGGCATGTACTTTATCCGATCTATTCTGGTGCCGGTACGCCAGGTAAGCCAAAATGCCCGGCAGATTGCCCAGGGAGACTTTGAGGTGCGTATTGAAAAGGCCCGGGACGACGAGATTGGCCAGCTGTGCGACGCCATTAACGATATGGCCGGAGAACTGGGCGAGGCCGAGCGCATGAAAAATGAATTTATCTCCTCGGTTTCTCATGAGCTGCGCACCCCGCTGACGGCCATTAAGGGCTGGGCGGAGACCCTGCGGGACGGGGCGGACCCGGCCACAGAGGAAAAGGGCATGAGTGTGATTATCCGGGAATCGGAGCGGCTTTCGGGGCTGGTGGAGGAACTGCTGGACTTTTCCCGGCTGCAAAACGGCCGGATGCAGCTGATTAGCGAACGCATGGACCTTTTGGCCGAGCTGGACGAGGCGGTGTACCTGTTTACCGAACGTGCCCGTACCGAGGGCAAAGAGCTGGTCTATGAAGAGAATGCTGCCCTGGCCCCGGTGTATGGGGACAAAAACCGGTTGCGGCAGGTATTTGTAAACATCCTGGACAACGCCCTGAAATACACAGAGGCCGAGGGCACGGTAACGGTGTCTACCGTGCTGGACAGCACCCAGGTGCGGGTGATTGTACAGGACACCGGCTGCGGCATACCCCCCGAGCATTTGCCCAATGTGAAGAAAAAGTTCTATAAGGCGAACCAGCTGGTGCGGGGCTCTGGAATTGGGTTGGCGGTAGCGGATGAAATTATCGCTATGCATAACGGAACCCTGGAGCTGGAGAGCGCCCCAGGCGAGGGGACCACAGTGGTAATTGCCCTGCCGCTGTGTAAGAGCTAGATGCGCGTTGCGGTCCTCTCGGTTTTTTGAACCACGACCCACATTTTAATTTGACAGGAGAATCTCATGAAAATCACAACCATCGGCGGCCAGGCCCTTATGGAGGGTATTATGATGGTGGGCCCCAAGCGCACCACCGCTGCTTTCTGCGACCAACAAGGCAATATTACCACAGAGGATATTTCTGTTCCCCGCATCACAAAGAAATATCCTATCCTGGGCAAACCCTTTATCCGGGGGATTTTTTCCCTGGTGGATACCTTTCGCCTGGGCTATAAGGCTCTTTCCCTTTCTGCGGATAAGCTGACGGATACCGGCGAGGAGGAGCTTACTGGCCTAGACAAGTGGCTGGACGAGCACCTGGGGGACAAGCTTACCAGTATAGTTATGGCCATTGGTACCGTGCTGGGCTTGGGCCTGGCCATTGTGCTGTTTTTTATGCTGCCCACCTTCCTGTTTAATTTGCTGCAAGGAGCTGTGCAGGGAAATTTTGCGGCGGATATCTCCGGCTGGCGCTCTGCGTTCGAAGGAGTACTGCGCATTGGCATTTTTCTGGGCTATGTGCTGCTGGTTTCCCGCATGGAGGAGATCAAGCGGGTGTTTCAGTACCACGGGGCGGAACACAAGACCATCTTCTGCTACGAGGCGGACCTGCCCCTTACGGTGGAAAACATTCGGGTCCAGCGGCGCTTTCACCCCCGCTGTGGTACCAGCTTTATGGCGTTGATGCTTCTGCTGGGCATTGTGGTGGGCTTCTTTATTCCTTTTAGCAACCCCGTGCTGCGTACGGCGGTAAAGCTGCTGTGCATCCCAGTGATTATGAATATTGGCTATGAGGTGCAGAAGCTCTGCGCCCGCCACGACTGCTTGCTCTCCCGGATTATTACGGCCCCGGGGCTTTGGATGCAGCGCATCACCGTGAAGGAGCCGGACGACAAAATGATTGAGGCCGCCATTGCCGCTATGGAGGCGGTTATTCCGGAAAACGGCGAGGACCTGGTGAAATGACCCACCGGGCGCTGTACTTACTGGCAAAGGACCGGCTAAGCCAGGCGGGCATTGATACGCCGGGCTTTGACGCTGGGGTGTTGGCCCGGCATTTTCTGGGCTTGGACCGCCCGGGGCTGGCGGTGCGCGGGGCGGAAGAGCCCTTAGCACAAAAGGAGCGGGCCTTTCTTTTGGCCCTTGCTCAGCGCGAGGAGCGCCGGCCCTTGCAGTATATTGTGGGCAGCTGGCCCTTTATGGGCCTAGAGCTGTTTGTGGGAGAAGGCGTGCTGGTTCCTCGAGAGGACACCGCTGTACTGGTGGAGGCAATGGCCGGGGCCATGGCCGTAGATGCCCGGAGGCTTGGCCTGGACCTGTGCGCGGGCACAGGGGCTGTGGGCCTGGGGCTGTGCAGTCTGCTGCCGGCGGCAAAGGTCTTTTGTGTGGAGAAGGATTCGGCGGCGCTGGCCTATCTGCATAAAAATTTGGCCAAGTATAGCGGCTTTCAGGCGGAGGCCCTGGAGGCCGACGTGCTGGACCCGAAACTGCCAGAGAACCTGCCAAAGGGGCTAGACTTTATTGCCGCAAACCCACCCTACATTGAAAGCGGGGACCTTCCGGGCCTTCAACCAGAGGTACGGCGGGAGCCCGCCGCTGCCCTGGACGGAGGCCCAGACGGGCTGGTGTTCTATCGGGCCATTACCAGTTGGTGGGCCCGGCTGCTAAGACCCGGGGGGCTGCTGGGGGTGGAGATTGGCAGCACACAGGGACAGGCGGTGAAAATACTTTTTGAGGACAGCGGATTTCAGAGTGTACAGGTGCGAAAGGACCTGGGGGGCCTGGACCGGGTGGTGCTGGGCAAGAAAATGGGCGAAACAGAAAATTCTGGTTTGGGGTGGTAGAGGCGGCTATGAGATTATTATTTGAAATGGATCGAAAGGACTATAGCCAGTGCACCCATTCTTTTATCCGCAACTCGGCCAGAAGCATCGTGATAAAAAACCAGAAGGTAGCTATGGTCCATAGTCTCAAGTACGACTATTATAAATTTCCAGGTGGCGGCATAGAAGATGGAGAGAACCCCCTGGACGCGATGATACGGGAAACGCGGGAAGAAGCGGGTTTGGTGGTTTTGGCCGGTACGGTTAAAGAATATGGATATGTGCATCGAGTTCAAAAGAGCGATAGGGATGAAACTGAGTGTTTTGTGCAGGATAGTTATTACTATTTTTGCAAGGTGGAAGAAACCGCCGTATCACAAAAACTGGATGATTATGAAGCGGCAGAGGGCTATATTTTAGAATATGTCCGTCCACAGTCCGCAATCCGGCAAAACCGCCGCATAGCGCTGGACGCTTACCGGCGAATGATGTTAGAGCGGGAGGCCCGTGTTCTTGAATTGCTGATAGCGGAAGGGCGGTTTGAATGAAAATTCTGGTTTTGGTTTTTTTCCACAGGCGCTTTTCCTGAAAATATGGTGAGCCTAGTTCGTATAAAAAGGGCAAGACAAACCATGGTGGTTTATCTTGCCTCTTCGCTTCTTTACAGGGGATGTCATTTTTGCTTTTGCCCTTATGCTTTCTCTGCTTATCGTCCCAGCATCCGCATCAAAAGCCCAGATTTTCCAAAAATCTTTACGCTCTTCAGCCATCCTGGATCAATGCGCTCCAGCACGACCTGGGGGCAGTCGTACTGGGAGGGCTTTTTTTGCAGCTTCAGCTTCTCAATGAGCTGGTTATAGTCCCGCACCGAGATCTCTTCGCAGTCTGGCCGCAGAGACTTGTAGTTGCCCGGGCGGGTGTATTTAAATACATAGAGAAAATCCGCCCACTCGCTGTATTCTGTCAGATGAATCTGGTCGTCGGGCACGTCCAGGGTCAGCCGTACCGAGCCGGAGACCTTTCCGCCGGTATTCTGCTTGCGTCCTTTGATCACCGCGAAAATAGGGCACTCGCAGTGCAGGCCGAACATGTCGATCAAGGCGTCGTACTCCCCCCGCAATCCAAGGTTCGGCTTGGCGCGGTACACGTCGCCGGCTTTCAGTGTGCGTAGGACCAGGTTTGACTGATAGGTTTGAATGATCATTCTCCTCCTGCAACTCCTCTCTCTCCTTCATCCTCCCGGGCCACGCCGCCAGAGGATTTCACGGCCCATTCGTACAAATAAGTGTCGAACTCGCCCAGGGCGTTGGGGCGGATTAAAAACCGCCGCAGCAGGGCGTCCTCCTCTTGGCCGGTGCCGCCATAAAAGGCGTCGGCAATTCCCCCCGCGATGCAGCCCACGGTGTCGGTATCGCAGCGGACGCTGTACACGTTCCGTATGCAGCTTTCCCAGTCCTCAGACTCCAGAAAGCAGCGGATGGCCAGGGGCATGGTGCCCATAGCGGTAACGTCGAACTTGCCAAAAGGCCGGTAGGTGATGAGGGGCCGGCCCACCACATAGCGGTACCTTTTGCGCAGATAGTGGGCAATCTCCCACTTAGAGGCTCCGGTACGTGCCATAAACACAGCGGCGGCTGTGGCCTGGGCGGCCTTTATCCCCTCGGGATGATTATGGGTGCACATGGAGCTAAGGGCAGCCTGCTCTTCCACCTCCGCCAAACTGGAAAAATGCCAGCCAATATAGCTGACCCGCATGGCGGAGCCATTTCCGTAGCTGTTGTAACCTCGGTCCGACCGGGCGTGGAGCCAGTTTTTGAACATGGGCCCATATCCAGCCTGCATATACCGGCGGCCAAAGCGGCGGTAAGCCCTAAAATAAGGGGTGCCGGTAAGCACCGCATACTTGGTGGCCACGGTCAGCACAGTGTCGTCGGTATATTTGCTCATGCCGGTAAAGAGCTCCGCGCCCCGCCAGTCAAAGGGGTCGGGGCGGGTGAACTCGAACCGGGAACCGGCAATGTCGCCCAGAATCGCGCCGTACATACGGCTCCTCCTTCCGATTGTGGGTAATGGCTTTTCTATATTATAACAGATGCCAGAAGAAATTTCCACTATAAAAAAGAAACAGCCGGCCTTTTCAGCCAGCTGTTGAGAAGAGCTTTAGCCCTGACAGAAGGTGCGGCACTCGGTGCCGCTCTTAGAATTTACGTCCGAACAGCAGCAGCCCACACAGACACACTCGGCCTTGCACTTACAGTCGTCATTATAAGTGCAGTTGTGGGCCTTACAGTCAATAGTGGTCTCAGAAGAGGGACTGTGGCTAGAGATCGCGTTGCTGCCGCCCTGGGTTCTGGGCTCATAGGACTCGCAGCAGGTCTGGTCGCACTGGCAGGCGGCAGGGCCGTCCACATGGATGCTGGACAGGCAGCAGAGGTTTTTTTCGTTGTGCCGGCAGGAGGTCACTTGGCATTCCAAAGAGTTTTTCATAATGCATCCCTCGCTTTATAAAGTTTTTGGTTTGCAAGGCTAGGCCTTGCTTGAAAAATCGAAAACGCCGTCTTTATGCCCATAAGAGGCCCTTTTTCCGCGTCGAAAATCCTTGTGAATCGGAAGATTAACTTGCGGTTTTTTCCTTGCGATGGACCTCTTCTGGGCAAAAGTCCGTCATTTCCTCTATTTTCAAACAACTAGTCTGTCCGGGAAAATTGAAAATATGTGTTTTTTAAGAATGCCCACCCGCCGCATAGCAGCTCTAAAACAGGATGTTTTCTATAGCGCCATCCATCAAAAATCCCTTTTGGCCAAAGCACAAACTTTTGGTGGCCTAGGCTTCCTAAAAAAAGTGTGCCGCCGTGAGAGAAAGGAGCTTGAGAGCCGGTAGGGCCGGGGCATTGATAGCACAAAAACTTTTCAGTTTTCAATGTCCTTTTAGCGCTTAATTTATATTATTTGCGGTCGATAATAACAAAAAGGGAGAAAGGAGTGTGTCTTTATGGAGGTCAGCATTCAAACACAACGGTACGGCAAGGGAGCGGCCAGCGTTCCCGCAAAGGAGTCGGCCCGCGCTGGCCAGACAGCTGGAAATCCGGCTTTAAAGGGCCGGGAGGAGGACCGGCTGGAGCTTTCAAAAGAGGCGGCTCAGTATCTGCGGGAGCAGAGCGGCCAGATGGAGAACCAATTGGTTCAGGCCAATAGATCAGGAATTAAGGGCCAAGGGGCCAAAAAGCAAAAGCTTGGCGTGGCACAACAGGCCCTGAAGGTTTTGCAGGAGCAGAACCAGCAGGTTCGGGAGCAGAGCAAGCAGCAAGCGGACACCATGAAAAAGGCCCTGGACCAGATGAAAAAGTGTATGAAGATTGCCAGCAGTATTCAAAAGGGCAATAAGGTGCCTCCTGAGGACGAGAACTATCTGCTGGAGCACGACCCCCAGGCCTATGTAATGGCCATGCTCTTGCGGGAAATGAAAGAGAAGCCCAAAAAAGAAAAGAGCGTGCTGGACAAAGAGGACCTGGAGGGCCCACAGAACGAGAACACAGGAGAGGACACGGCTGGAGACGTGGCCCTGGAAGGTGCGGCGCCGGTGGAGTAGGGCCAAAACGCAGGAGGGCTTTGACAAAATATTGGCCTTAGGCGGCAAAAAATTTTGCCCCTGGACGCGCAATGGGTTTCACTTTAGCTGTTTTCTGTAAAGTCCCAATATTAAAATTTTAAAGGAGCTTTTTGCTATGGAAAAACAATTTCCCCGCACCACTGTGGACGGCGTTTCTCTGTCCCGTATGATCATCGGCACCAACTGGATCTTGGGCTACAGCCACACCAGTGTTTCCGCGGACCAGATGATCGCCCGCCGCTATGCCACCGCCGAGGCGATTCAGCCGGTGCTGGAGGCCTACCTGCGCCACGGTGTGGACACCATTATGGGGCCCTTTGAGCGCTCACCTGAGCTTTGCCGGGCCATTAAGGAAACCGAGCAGAAGATGGGCCGGGAGATCATCATGGTGGACACTCCCTTCCTAAACGTGGACAACACCCCCGAGGGACGCAAAGAGTCGGAGCGGGTGGTAAAAGAATCTGCCGCGCGGGGAGCAAAGCTTTGCCTGATCCACCACTCTGTGGCTGAGCAGCTGGTGAACAAAAATCTGGGCCAGATGCCCCGGCTGGACGATTATACCAAGATGATCCGGGACGCGGGCATGGTGCCGGGACTTTCCGCCCACATGCCCGAGCTGGTGGTATACTCGGACGAAAACGGTTACGACGTGCAGACCTATATTCAGCTGTTTAACTGCATGGGCTTTTTGATGCAGGTAGAGATCGAAACCGTGGCCTCTATTATTCACAACGCCAAAAAGCCTGTGATGACCATTAAGTCCATGGCGGCGGGCCGCTGTTCCCCCTATGTGGGCCTGACCTTCTCTTGGAACGCCATTCGGCCCTGCGATATGGTAACTGTGGGGGCTTTTTCCGCGGACGAAGCTGAGGAGGACATTGAAATTTCCATGGCGGCCATTGAGCACCGCTTCCCGGACCTGGAAAAGCGCACCAGCCCCAACCAGGATCAGGCGGCGTTTGGGAAATAATCAGGAAGAGGAAGATATAGGAAACGCACTTGAAAATCGATACATACCGATTTTTAGGCTGGGCGGCTACGCCGTCTACTTCCAAAGAGGCAGAATGCCCCTTAGGAACCGCGTTAACTATATGGAAAGGACGAGGCAGTTAGCTGCCCCGTCCTTTTTTGTTTTTTTATCAAAAGTTAGGAATATCCTTTAAGGTCCCTGTGGAATATAGAAAAGCCATGGGGCCCGTTCCTCTGTGTTTGCTCCGCTAATGTGACATAAACTTGCTATTTTTCCTCGTCCTCTGCCCGAACCACCGCTCTGTAAAAGGTGCTGTTCGGCAGGCCGCAGGACTGGGCCGCCTGGTGCAGGGTCATCGTTCTGTCCCGCCAAGCGCTGCGGGCTTCGTCAAAGTTTTCCGGCAGGGCCCGCCGGGGCCTGCCAAAGCGCACGCCCCTCTCTTTGGTCAGCACCCGCCACTGCTCTAGGATCTCCCGGTAGTTCCTGCCCAGGCGGTCGATGCTTTTGATGTAGAGGACGTCCTCCCGCCGAAGCCTTTTCAGCATTTTTAGATAGTTTGGCCGCTGAAAGTCCTTACCGGATAGTTTATCCATGAAAATATTTTTCTCTGGAATCTCGATAGCGCGTATGGCGACCAACTGGCGGTTCTCTTTTTGCTCTTTAGAGCTGACCCTGACATAAGCGTAATTTTGTTTTTGCATCCATTATCCCTCCGCGAATGTAACCCAGGCTTGGACCCGTAATTTCCATTATTTTACATAATTCGGGATAAGCGTGCAAAATTAAGGCAACACCGCACCATTCTAAGCACCGTCTTGCTTGCAGATTTTCCGTGGTAGCGCACAGCTTTCGCTGGTCAATGGTGAGATTGACGGCGTTCAATCTGTACACTCGGACGAAAAATCTGACTGCCCAATACGGTGCTTAGAATTGTGCGGTATTGCCTTAAGGACCCCGGGGGTACCGGGGTCCTATCTTGAGGGTCGATGCTTTTATTCCATACCAGTGGCCTGATTCCCGTCTACAAGGGCGTCGCCGTCTGTTGCGTCCTCACCATATGCGGAAGGGGCATAACCGTAGCTCTCTAAATAATAGAGGGTCTTTTCTGGGCCAAAGGGAGAAAAAGCACATTCATACTGGCCAGTAGTGTCAAGGAATGCCTCAAAGCCCAAAAAGACATCCGGGTATCCATCGCTTAGATATTGGATTAATAGGTCTGTGCTCACATAGTCGTCTTCCATATCGCTTAAGGCAAAGGTTACAATGGCATAGCCGTCCTTGTTTTCTCGAGAGGCGATGTGTACCCGCAGCGGGCCCTCAACCGGCAGCAGCTCGATTTCGAACTTGCCGACCTCATCCGCGTTATAATAAGGAAAGCAGACGGTAACGGTGACGCGGCCCGGCTGGTCCGAGCTGATAGAGGTTAGATGGATGTCGCTGTTATAGACATCCCCGCCCTGAAAAAAGACAGTGTCCGCTCCCGAAAAAAGGGCGTTTAGGGCTGTTTGGCGGTTCTTTTCTTGTTCCGCCGCGTCTCGCTTTTGAACGTCCGGCGCGGTGCTGCCAGAAAGGCTCCCTTGGTCTGCGCCGCCCTCCGCAATGGCTTCCGGTCTGTTGGCCGTTTGGGGCGGGGTTCCTCCTGCCATTACGCCGCCGGTTTTCTCCCAGGGCAGGCTGCGCAGCAGTGTCGGGCCAAAGCCTATCCCGCAGGCCAGCACCAGGCAGGCTGCCAGGGCCCAGCCAACCAGGGCCCGCCACATAGGCCGGGCCGGCTCAATGGCCACTGCTACCAGCGTGGGTTCTTCCTCCCGGCGCTGGCTGTGGCGCTGCACATAGCGGCTCCGGCGAGCCTTTACAGGCTGGGGAGCTGGGGCTTTTTCTAAACCCAGCTTTTCAAAGGTGCGGGCCAAAATTTTTTCCTCATCCACAGGAATGGGCTGTACCCGCCGCAGCTCGTCGGGGAACGCCTGGTTCACAATCTTGTCTATTTCTGTCATAGCAGGCAGTCCTCCTTTAATAATTTTTTCCGCAGTTTTTCTCTCCCCCGGGAAAGGCGGCTTTTCACCGCGGACTGGTTTTTACCCATTTCCTCCGCAATTTGCACCACGGTCTGCCGCCAAAAGTAGTGGCGCATAAAAATCTCCCGGTCCACAGGCTCCAGGCTTTCCACCGCGCTGCGTACCATGCGGATGCGTTCTTCTCGTTCCCAGGGTTCCTCGGGGGATTCGCCGAAGAGCAGATTTTCCTCCAGAGGCTCTTCATATTTAATCTTTTTACAGCGTTTTATGGATGCGTTGCGGGCCACCACGGCCAGCCAATACTTCAGGTCGCTGTCATCCCGCAGTTTCTGGGCGTTTTGCCATAGGGCCACAAAGGCGTCGGAGCTCAGCTCCTCCACATCCTGGGGGGTACCCAGAGGTCCCAAAGTTTTTTTGATTACCGCCGCTACATACCCGGCATAGCGGTGAATGGCCATTTCCAGGGCGGTCTGGTCCTGGTCTCGCAGCCGCATTAATATTTCATAATCTCCCCTCATGGGTCTCTCAGCCTTTCCACGAGTTCTTTTGAAAATAAGAATCCCTCCCTAGCCCCTACGGTCGCAGGGGAACGTGAAAATTTTCCTTGCCAAATCTGCCCAAAAAGGGTATGATTAAGTCTAGAGCTTGTTGCGGTTATGCGGCCGTATTCCCAGGAACAGGCCGCGGCCTGTTTCTCTATTCTACCATTTTATGATGTTGATACGGACTCTTCCGCCAGCCTGTTTCTTCTTATGGGGCAGGGGGCTGCCGGGCCGCTATTTCAGCGTTGCAAAAATAGTGAAGGGCGCCTGATGCCCTTTGATCGCGCAAGCCCCATACGGGGATCAGTTTCGTCTGTCAACTGGGTGGGAGCAGAAAGGCTGCCAGTGGCAATCCATCCCTTCTGTACCCTATAATCTTAATCATTATAATACATGAAAAGAGGAATTTCAAATGGAACGTAAACAAATCGCCGCAGCTATTGAGGCCGGACAGGCCGCCCTTGGCATTGAGCTGGGCTCTACTCGCATTAAGGCCGTACTGATTGGCCCAGACTGCCAGCCCGCCGCCACCGGGGCTTTCGACTGGGAAAACCGCCTGGAGGACGGCCTGTGGACCTACCGCCTGGAGGATGTGTGGACAGGCATTCAAGCAGCATACCGCCAGATGGCCCAGAAGGTTCGGGACCAGTATGGCGTTGTCCTCACTCGCCTGGGGGCGCTGGGAGTTTCGGCCATGATGCACGGCTACCTGCCTTTTGACCAGGCGGGAAACCAGCTGTGCGGCTTTCGCACCTGGCGGAACACCGTTACAGAGAAAGAGGCGGAGGAGCTGACCGCCCTATTTCACTTTAACATCCCCCAGAGGTGGAGCATCGCCCACCTGTACCGTGCCCTGCGGCTGAAAGAGCCCCACGTAGGGCGCATCGCTTACCTGACCACTCTGGCAGGGTACGTGCACTGGCAGCTTACTGGGGAAAAATGCGTGGGCGTGGGCGAAGCTGCGGGCATGTTCCCCATTGACAGCGAAACCGGGACCTTTGACAGCGGTATGATGTCCCGATTTGACGAGATTTTGGCCAAAGAGGCCATGCCCTATCGCCTGGGGGACATCCTGCCCCAGGTGCTGCCCGCGGGAGAATCCGCCGGCACCCTGACCGCCGAAGGCGCCAAGCTGCTGGACCCCACCGGGGCCCTGTGCCCCGGCGTGCCCCTGTGTCCTCCCGAGGGGGACGCGGGCACGGGCATGACGGCTACCAACAGCGTAGCGCCCCGCACCGGAAACATCTCGGCGGGCACCTCGATTTTCGCCATGGTGGTGCTGGAGCGGCCCCTTTCCCAGGTCTACCCGGAGATCGACATGGTCACCACCCCCACGGGCCGGCCGGTGGCCATGGTCCACTGCAATACCTGTACCTCGGACCTGGACGCCTGGGTGGGGCTTTTCGCCCAGCTGCTGGAGCAGGCGGGTACGCCCCTGCCCAAGCCAAAGCTCTACGACCTGTTGTATGAGCAGGCGCTGACCGGTGCGCCAGACTGCGGCGGGGTGGTGAGCTTCAACTGCTATTCCGGCGAGCCGGTCATTGGCCTGGCCTCCGGCCAGCCCATGCTTACCCGCCAGCCCCAGGAAAAGTTCGCCCTGGGAGACTTTATGCGGGCCCAGCTGTACGCGGCTATGACCCCCCTAAAGCTGGGCATGGACATCCTCATCCAGCAGGAAAAGGTAGCGGTGGAGGAACTTTATGGCCACGGCGGGCTGTTCAAGACCCCGAAGGTGGGCCAGCGGCTGATGGCCGGCGCCCTAAACGTGCCCGTCTCTGTGATGGAAACCGCCGGCGAGGGCGGCCCCTGGGGCATGGCCCTGCTGGCCATGTTTATGAAAGAGCGGCTTCCCGGCCAGGCGCTGGAAGATTTCCTGAACCAGCGGGTGTTTGCTGGGGCGGCAGGCAGCCGCGCCCAGCCCCAGCCAGAGGATGTGACAGGCTTTGCCGCCTTTGCGAAGCGCTACCAGGCCTACCTTCCAGCTGAAAAGTTGCTGGCCGGGGCAATGTGACGCTGCGTTTGCCCTGCGGAGCCGCGTAAAGCCGCGCGCTTCCTGGGCAGGGGTGCAGACCGGGCCAGACTATAGCCACTCCTGGGCCTTTTTCAGCAGGATCTCCCGCCGGTTTTCCAGCGTACCCGCCAGCACTTCCTCCAGCAGCTGGTGCAGGGCCGCGCCCAGGGCTGGCCCTGGCTGGTAGCCAAGAGCCAGCAGGTCCCGGCCCCCCACTGCCAGGCTGGAGAGGCCCAGGCACTCCCCCCGGTCCAGTATGTCCCGAACCAGGGTCCGCGCCTCCTCCACCAGGGGCAGGCGCTGCCGGGCGGTTTGGGGAGCCTGGGCCAAAAGATCCGCTTCTACCAAGGCCAAAAGCTGCCGGACGCCCTCTTCTCCCCAGGCGCCCAGCAGCTTTTTTATGCGCTTTTCGCGGATGGGTAGGGCCTGGCCGTGGCGTTCTACTAGAGCGGTGATCCGCTCCGCCTCCCGGATGGAAAAGTGGAGACGGTGCAGCACCTGCTCCGCTAACCGGGCCCCAGCCTGAGCATGGCCGTAGAAGTGGGCCTGCCTGTGGGAGTCATAGCTTTTTGTAGTGGGCTTGCCGCAGTCGTGGAGCAGCGCGGCCCAACGCAGGAGGGGCTCGGCTGGTACAGCCTCCACGGTGTGCAGGGTGTGGCCCCAGCAGTCATAGCAGTGGTAGGGGGTCTCTTGGGCGCAGCCATCCAGAGGGGCCAGCTCTGGCAGGGCCGCGAAAAATATCTCTTTTCCCCATTCCAATACGGGCCCCGCCCCGCCGCCGCATAGCAGTCGGGTCAGTTCTTCTCGAATCCGCTCCGTAGAGAGGGCCCCCAGCAGCTCCCGGCAGTCTTTGGCCGCCTGAAGGGTCTGGGGGTGGACCGCAAAGCCCAGGGTGGCGGCAAAGCGCAAGCAGCGGAGAATCCGCAGAGCGTCCTCTTGAAAGCGCTTCTCGGGCTGGCCGACGCACCTAAGAAGGCCCTGCCGTAAATCGGCTAAGCCGCCAAAGCAGTCTGTCAGCCCCCAGTCTGGGTGGTAGGCCAGGGCATTGACGGTAAAGTCCCGCCGGGCCAGGTCCTGTTCCAGGCTTTGGGTAAAGGCCACAAGCTGGGGCCGGCGGCGGTCCATGTACTGGCTCTCCACCCGCAGAGTGGTGATCTCAACTACGCCGCCTAGGACAGGGATCCCTACAGTACCATGGGCTAAGCCCTTATCCACCGTGTTTTTTTCAGAGAAGAGTTCCTTCACTTGTCCAGGCAGGGCGGTGGTGGCCAGGTCCCAGTCTGCGGGGGAGCGGCCCAGCAGGGCGTCCCGGACGCAGCCGCCCACGCACCAGACCTGGTGCCCAGCGGATTCGATATGGCGGATGAGCTCTACAACATGGGGGGGAATAGAAAGATTCATAGCGGCTCCTTTATAGGTGGGCTCATTACGATGTAGCAGAAAGGTTTGGGGGTTTTTCAGACAAAGGGGTCAATTTTCCGTCTACAGAAAATTTCGATGGATAAGACTCCAAAATATCGTCAAGAACTCCGGGGAAGGGACAAGCTCTCCCCAAAGCCCCCTGTTGACAGTCTCTCTAAAAAATGGTAAGATAAGCATATATTAACGGAGGAGTGGTAAACGTGGCATTGCTTGAACAGTGGAGAGCCTATGCGGAGGAACAGCAGAAGCAGCAGGGCGCGAAGTTCTGGCAGGACTATTTTAAACAGGAGACAGAGTTTTACAAGCAGATTTTGACCTCCAAACCTCGGAAGAGTACGGTGAAGAGCTACGCTAAAAAGTTTGGCGTAGAACCTGTAATCATGGCCGGTTTTCTGGACGGCATCAACGACAGCCTAAAAAATCCCAATGACCTGGAGACTGTGGAGCTGGAAAGCGAAGTGAGCCTGGCTTATGACAAAGAGCTGCTGTATAAAAACATGGTGGAGGCCAAAGCCGAGTGGCTGTATAACCTGCCCCAATGGGAGCCCCTGCTGACCGAAGAGCGCCGCCGGGAGCTATACCGGGAGCAGAAAAGCTCGAAAACGGTGGTAAAGGGCCCGAAGATTGGCCGGAATGACCCCTGCCCCTGCGGCAGCGGCAAAAAATACAAGAAATGCTGTGGCCGGGACCTGTAACCCCTTGGCCGGCTGATTATAGAAACAGAAACGCGGCCGCATGGACCGCGTTTTTTTATTCGACCTTACTTACCAGCGCGGCGTTCTGTTTCCAGGCGGGCGGCTGGGGCTTGCCTGAAACATTGAAAACGCCGGCTTTTTGCCTAGAAGAGGCCCTTTTCCACATGGGAAATCCTCGTCCACCGCTAAGGTTGACTTGCGGGATTTTCCATGCAATGGACCTCCCCTGGTCAAAAATTTGTATTTCTCTCTATGTTCAAACAAGCCTAGCAGGATTTACAGGGAAGAACTGTGGCTGCCGCGTTTAGCCTGTCCCAGGGCGCCGCTGTAGACGGTACCGGACCTCTTTAGAGAGACGCGGCTGTGGTGGGTGGAGTGATACTTCTGGCCGCAATACACCGTATCCCCTGCGGAAGCAGGCCCCGTTTTCTCTTTACTATATTTATTATATAGCCGCTTTTCATAAATTGCAAGGGAGAATGGGAAGAAAGGCTTGACTTTTCCGGCTATACCCACTATGATAAAGGCGTCCGAACAATCTGATGAAAAATAATCCCGAAAGGCGTGGTAAAATTGGCAAAAGCGAAAGTGTTCTTTAGCAAAAGCATTACACCCGAGACGGTTCTAAAGCTTTACGAGGCTCTGGGCGTCAGTCTGCCCGGCAAGGTGGCCGTAAAGGTGCATTCTGGCGAGGTGGGCAACCAGAACTTTATCCGTCCGGACTTTTGGAAGCCTATGGTGGACCAGGTACATGGTACCATTGTAGAGTGCAACACCGCCTATGCTGGAGCGCGTAATACCAGCCAGGCCCACTGGGACACCATGAAGCTCCACGGCTGGACAGACATTGCCCCAGTGGACATTATGGACGAGGACGGCGAAATGGAGTTGCCCATTACGGGTGGCTGCCACCTAAAAGTGAACTACGTGGGAAAAAGTTTGGAAAACTACGATTCTATGTTGGTGCTTTCTCATTTTAAAGGGCATCCTATGGGTGGCTTTGGCGGCGCGCTGAAGAATATCTCAATTGGCATTGCCTCCTCTCATGGTAAGGAACACATCCACGGGGCTGGGGACACCCAGCATGTTTGGGACGGCGACCACGACGCCTTTTTAGAGTCTATGGCCGAGTCTGCCCAGTCTGTGGTCAAGTATTTTGAGGGCAAGATGGCCTTTGTGAACGTGATGGCCAATATGTCCGTAGACTGCGACTGCTGTGCGGTGGCCGCAGACCCGAAGATTGGGGACATCGGCGTGCTGGCCAGCTTGGATCCTCTGGCCCTGGACCAGGCTTGCCTGGACCTGGTATATGCCAGCAAAGACCCCGGCAAGGGCGACCTGGTGGAGCGTATTGAGAGCCGCAACGGCGCCCATACCCTGGATGCTGCCGCTGGGCTGGACATTGGCGACAGAGAGTACGAGCTGGTGGAGCTGTAAGCGGCCATAAGCTAGGCCGAAACCAGCCAGCGCCCTGGACAATGCCGGGGCGCTGGCTAGTTTTTTTACAGGAGATTGTGCCGGCTGGGCCCAGTTAGAACAATAGCCACTAGAGGTTTTCTTCCCCACTCGGCTAGGCCTTGTTTGAAAATAGAGGAAATGACGAATTTTTGGCCAGAAGGGGACAATTTCAAGGAGAAAACCGCAAGGCAATCTGGCGATTGACGAGGATTTTCGACGTAGAAAGTGGCCTCTTATGGCAAAAAAGACGACGTTTTCGATTTTT
Source organism: Acutalibacter intestini (assembly GCF_034334985.1). NCBI lineage: Bacteria > Bacillati > Bacillota > Clostridia > Eubacteriales > Acutalibacteraceae > Acutalibacter > Acutalibacter intestini. Next base: position 128,239 of record NZ_JAWXXL010000004.1, read on the forward strand.
CAAACAAGCCCTAGGCCTTGTTTGAAAATAGAGGAAATAGCAAATGATTGCCCAGAAAGGGTCTATTACAAGGAAAAAGCCGTAAATCAATCTTCCGAGATTGGCGAGGATACTTGACGCGGAAAAGGGGCCGCTTCTGGGCAAAAAGATGGCGTTTTCCATGCTTCAAACAAGCCCTATACTTATGCCGGCGATACCCTTCCCATTTTTACGGATTAGGCTGCTTCAGGATGGAAGAGGGGGAACCTGTGAATATTGCTATCGATCTGTTCCTTAGTGGAAAAAGACTGGGAAAAGCCGCCCCCAGGCAGGGAGCGGCTTTTTTGAAGGCATACAAAACGGTTCTACCGGGTTACTCATTCATCACCGCCAGCCGTCCCCCGGGCCGGGTGCGCAGGAAAAGGCCCTTTTCTTGGGAAACAAGAATGTACGGGCCCTCTCGGACATTTTTCAGCGCCTGTAGGGGGGACTTCTCCTCTGTATCTAAAAGCAGAGTCAGGGCCGCGGCGGTGGAGGTTTCCCTGTTGCCGGTAACCAGCACGTCGCATTTTCCCTCTGGGGCGGCGTCCAGTTCCACCACAAAATACAGGCCGTTGGCCCAGAATTCCAGCCAACCGCCATCTTCCCCAAAGCGGACCTCCACCCCTTCCAGCGCCTGGTACACGCCGCCATAGGGCAGATATTCTACCGGCACACCGGGCTTTTCCAAATCCTTCCCCAGGTAGGCTCCCTGGGGTAAAAGCAGCCGCTGGGTCTGGTCCAGCAGGTCTGCGGCCATGGCGCGGGCATCCTGGTCCCGTAGGGGCAGAAAGACGCTGTCTAAAAACCACACGTTCCTCTGGGCCAGCAGGGTACGGGGCAGGCCGCTGTTGTACCCGCCCAGACAGAGGGCGGCGGCATGGCGGCCCCGCACCAACAGTACACAGGGGGACTCGGGGCTGCCTGCCACCAACACGTTCAGCTGCCCCTGGGCACGAAAGCCGCTTTCGGCAACCATCCATACTGCCAAAAGGGCCAGGGCCCCGGCTGTCCAGCGTTTCCAAAAAACAGGCGCGCCGCTGTGCATGGCCTGCCGGAACAGAAGCCCCAGGCCGACCAGAACCAGCAGCCAGAGACAGAGCTCCTTGTTTAGTACAGCCCCGGGAAGTGCCGTGAGGGCTTCCGCCAGCCAGAGAATCATTCTGGCCACCCACCCCGCCGCCCAGGAAAGAGGAGGAACCAGAAAACCCGCGGCGGGCATATAGGCCAAAAAGGGCAGCACGGCCGAGAGGTACAAAAGCGGTGGAAGCAGGGAGGCTAGGAGAAGGTTGGCCAAAGGGGTGATCAGCGGCAGGCCTCCAAAGTAAATCAGCTGAACCGGTAGTGTAAAGAGCGTGGCGGAGAAGGTGACGGAAAAGGAGAGCAGCACTGGGCGCAGAGTACGCCTTAGCCGGGGCCAACGGCCCAAGCACCGGCGCAGGACCCGGTAAACCGTCTTTCGCTGGGTGATGATGCCCAGGGTGGCCAGATAAGACAGGGCAAACCCCAGGTCTCCTCCGGAGAAAGGGTCGCTGATACAGAGGATGAGTACCGCCGCGCCCAGGGCATTGGCGCTGGACATTCGCCGCCCCAAACAGCTTGCTAGCAGGTAGAGAAAAAACATCAGGAAGCTGCGGGCAGCGGACATGGGAAAGCCGGTCAGACAAAGATATAGAAACAGCACCCCGGCCTGGAGCAGGCTTTTCCCTCTTCGCCCCAGGGGGAGGCGGGAAAGCGTCAAGGCTACCAGCGCGGCCATAGCCGCCATGTGCATTCCGGACACAGCTAGCATGTGGGAGCAGCCAATTTGCCGGAAGTTGGAAGAGGCCCGAGGGCTTAGATCATCCCGGTAGTTAAGGAGCACAGTCTTAATCAGTCCGGCCTCTGCCGGGGGCAGCATTTGGTCCATCCGCCTGGCCAGATCGTGGCGGAGTTCTGCCAGCATGCGCCCAGGCCACCAGATAAGATGGGGATAGCAGTGGGCGTCCATTCCCCAAAGGGAGGCGCCCAGCACACAGCCCTCTGCCAGCCGGGCGTTCTCTGGGGAATACAGTCCACCCTGGGTGAAGGAATAAAACCGTACGGTGCAGTCTACCATCTCATAGGGGCGGCAGGTCAAGGGGGCTGTGGCAGTGAACCGGACGGTAAAGGGATTCACCAGCTGGTAGTCCACCGCTATGACCTTTGCTGGATAATAGTACCGGCCGTACCGCTCTTCAGGATAGTCCAGCACCTGTAGGCGCACTGCCAGGGTCTGGCCGTTAAGGGTCTGAACAGGCTGCGCCGTGGTATGCCATTTCCAGCAGTAGCATACTGTGGTAAAAGCGGCCACCAGCACGGCGGCACACCCAACAAGCAGCTGCCGCCGGGAACGGGCCCGTATCAGCCAAAAAAGGAAGAGCCCCGCGCCCAAAGCTCCCAGCGCCAGCCCTATATAAGGGGCGCGCTGAGGTCCGGCCCAGGCGCAAAGGGATAAGGCGAGGAAAGCCCCGCCCCCTGCCAGGGCCAAAGGGTGGCGGTCCATTTACTTAAAGAAAAGGGGCAGGGGCTCCAGGTAGATAATGTCCTGGCGGTCCTTGGCGTCGCCCTCGGCCAGGACGCAGGCTTTGCCCACCACCTGGCCGCCGATGGAGTGGAGCAGCTCCTCGATAGCGGCCAAAGACTCTCCGGTAGAGATCACGTCGTCCACCACCAGGATGCGCTTGCCCTTTAGGGCCTGGCAGTCTGCCTTAGAAAGGTAGAGCTTCTGCACGTGGTCTGTGGTAATGGACTTGACCTCCACATGGATCGGGTCCTCCATATAGGCCTTAACGCCCTTGCGGGCCACCACGTAGCCCCGGCAGCCAATGCGTGCCATTTCGTAAGCCAGGGGAATGCCCTTGCTCTCTGCGGTCACAATAATGTCGTGGGGCGGGCACTTTTCCAGCAGGGCGGCGGCGGCTTTTTCTGTAACCTCCACGTCTCCAAACATCACAAAGCCGGCAATGTCCAGCTTGTCGTCAATAGGACAAATGGGCAGGTCGCGGTCACAGCCCGCAATGTTAATTTTATAGAAGCTCATAGCAGTAACCTCCAATTTAAATAATAATATCCCAGAGGGGAAGGGTATAAAGTTTTTGGGGACTGTTAAGGGATTTTTTCAAAAAATCTCTTAACGGGGATTTGTGGTAAAGAACCCGGGACCTTGCCAAAGGGTCAATTACTGGCACGCTTCCCCAGCCTCGGCGAGAGGCAGCTCAAACCAAAAGGTGCTGCCCTGGCCCACCTGGCTGATGACCCCATAGCTGCCGCCATGCAGGTCCAGCACATTCTTTACAATAGACAGCCCCAGCCCTGTGCCCACCTGGGCCCGCTTGTGCTCATGGTCTACCTTATAATAGCGGTCCCAAATGTCTCCCAGCCGGTCCGCCGGAATGCCCTCGCCGGTATCTGTCACAGAGATCCGCACCCGGCCTTTTTCCATGGTCTGGCTTAGGGTAATGGTCTTGTCCTCTCCTGCGTAGTTCACGGCGTTATTCACCAGGTTATATACCACCTGGGAGATCTTCAGCTCATCCGCCACCACATAGGCGTCCTTCCCGGCCAGGAAGGGAAAGCTGAACTCTGCCAGCCGGTCATAGCGGGCCAGAATGTTCCGAATGCTGCCGGTCAAATTAAAAGGGGTCTTTTCCAGACGGATGACCCCGGCCTCCAGCCGGGACAGATCCAAAAGGTCGTTGACCAAGTCGTTGAGCCGGCCCGCTTCGTCAATGATGATCTGCAAATTCTCCGGGCCGTCCTCTCCGGGCAGGTCCCGCATCACCTCGGCGTAGCCCTTGATCATGGTCAGGGGCGTGCGCAGGTCGTGAGAGACGTTGGCCAGCAGCTCCCGGCGCAGGCTGTCTGCTTTGGAGAGCTCCCCAGCCGCGTAGTTCAGGGTGGCGGCCAGCTCACTGACCTCCCGGGCCCCCTGCCCCCCAAAGCGCACAGCATAGTCCCCCCGGCCTAAACGCTTGGCGGCCTCATTGATCTCTGTCAGGGGACGGGCAATCCGGCGGGAGACCAGCACCGCCAGAAGGATCCCCAGAGGGGCCAGCACCACGGTAAGGCACAGCAGCTGTACCATGAGGGTTTCTACCGTAGAGTTCAGGGGGGTAATCTCCGCCTCTACCACCACCAGCCGGTCGTTGCCCTGGGGGGTACGCAGGGTCACCGCGTAAAATAGCACCGCTGCGTCTCCCCGCCGGGATTGGAACACCTGGGTATACACCCCGCCAGAGAGATTTACCTGCTCAAACAGGGCCGCGGCCTCCCAGCGGGCGATGTTATAGATCATACTGTCCCGGTAGGGGTACACGTAGCCGGCATAGATTCGTCCCAGCTCGTCGGTGACCAGGATGTTCAGCCCTGTACGGGCGCAAAGGTCCTGGGCAGCGGCATCCAGGCCGTCGCCGTCCAGTTGGCGGATAATTTCTTTGGAAACGCTTTTTGCCTCCGCTGTCTTAATGGCCCGGTAAAAGGGGCTTAGCAGAAAGATCTGAAAGGCCCACAGCAGAGCTACCGTGACCAGGCTGAACAGGACAAAGCCCAGAATAATCTGGTTTTTTACCCCCATAGGGCGGCGGGGGACAGCGATCTTTCTCATGATTTGCCATCCCTTTCCAGTAGAAGCCGGAACACGGCCAGGACCGCGTTGCCTATAAAACCTACAATGCCCAGCCCTGCGAACACGTACAGGGCGGTCATGTTCGTATGGTCCCGGCGGAATAAAATTACGCCCAACCCGGCGACCCCCAGGATGATGAGCCCAATGGCCGCCAGCTGTAAGTAAAATATTCTCTTTTTCACGGTGAGTTCACCTCTTTTCCGGCGGGTCGAACCGGTAGCCCACCCCCCGCAGGGTAACAATATAACCGCTGTAAGGGCCCAGACGGCGGCGCAGCAGCTTGATGTGGGTGTCCAGGGTACGGTCGTCTCCATAAAAGTCGTAACCCCATACATTGGTCAGCAGCATCTCCCGGGTCAGGGCTAGACCCCGGTTGCGCACCAAATACAGCAGTAGGTCGTATTCTTTGGGAGAGAGCTCCACTCGTTCTCCATCCACGGTGACCACCCGGGCAGCCTCGTCCACAGTAAGCCCCCCAAAGCTGAGGACGTCCCGGTTTTGCAAAGGGGTGGGGCGCACTCGGTTCATAATGGCGTTCACCCGCATCATCAGCTCTTTGGGAGAGAAGGGCTTTACCACGTAGTCATCGGCCCCCAGCTCAAAGCCGTGAATTTTATCGTATTCTTCTCCCCGGGCAGAGAGCATGAGCACTGGGGCCGGGCATGTTTTTTTGATTTCCGCGGCGGCGGAAAAGCCGTCCAGTTCGGGCATCATCACGTCCATGATGATTAGGTCGAAAGCGGCGGGGTCTCTGCGGCAGAGCTCCACAGCGCGCATACCGTTTTCGGCTTCGGTGACCCGGTGGCCCTCGAACTCGGCGTATTTGCGGATGAGGGCGCGGATTTTTTCTTCATCGTCCACCACTAAAAGGCGGTACATGGCAGCAGCTCCTTTCATAGTAGAGGATAGGGAGAAGTAGAGGATAGAGAGAAGTAGAGGATAAAGGAAATGGTTGAAAAGAGGGCGGTAGGCCAAACGTGCCGGCAGACGGAGGGGGTCCAGGGGATCGTTCCCCTGGTAGGGTTTGGGGCAACGCCCCAAGGTCTTGACCTTAAAAGGCGGCGAGAAAACGAAATAAGGAAACAGAAGCCCAAAGCCAGCGCCTGGCCAATAAAGCGGCATAGGCGCGCGCCGCCTCAGCCCAGTAGCAAACTGTAAAAATAGAGCGAAGGGGGATGAATCCCCCCGCGATATTTTTGCAGGAGCGGACCGCCAGCACTAGGCGCCTTAGAGAGGGAGCCAGGCGGGAAGAGATAGTATGGTTATTACGGTTGAGAAGGGCCGCAGTCCTGGGAAAGCCGCAGCAGGAGGACCGCTGTTTCGCCGTTGCTATGCAACGGCGAAAGGCGCTGCTAAGGGGCGGCGAGATTTGGTGCACCCACTTTACTTTTGCGGAACGCTTCGGACTATGTGCACCCGGCTTTTTGCTCTTCGCCGCCCAAAGGGCAAGGCCGCCTCCGGCGGGGAGGGGCTCTGCCCCCTCCACCCCTGCCAGAGGGACCAGTCCCTCTGGACTCCCGTCTGTCTGCCGGTCATTTTTAGCCTATTGCTTAATAGGTTCCCTCTGTAGAGAAGGTCACCTCTTTGCCCTCTTTCTTCCGGGAGTTCTCCCTCCGTTTATTCAGCTCATTAAGGAACAGCTCCTCGTCAAAGGGAATCTCCACCGCCTGCCCCAGCCAGCTGGAAAGGTGCATGGCATTAGAGAGAGTCAACCCATTTAGGCCCTCGCAGCCATTAGCCACCAGGGGTTCGCCCCGCAGAATATTGGCGGCAAAGGCGTTTAAGACCCCCACATGCTGGGGGTTCTCCCCGTCGGTCTCTACCTCTATCTCCTCCATCTCCGGCTTTGCAAAGCCCTCTTGGGAGGTCTTGCAGAAAGCCCGCTCGTCCTCCTTCAGCTGCCAGAACCGCAGCCGGCCGTCCTCGCACACCAGCTTGCCCAGGGTGCCGGTGACCTCGAACCGGTTGGTGCCCGGGGCGTCACCTGTGGTGGTGACGAACACCCCTGTGGCGCCGTTTTCATATTCTAGGTAGGCGGTTACGTCGTCCTCTACCTCAATGTCGTGCCATTTTCCCTCATGGCAGAAGGCCCGCACAGTCTTGGGCAGGCCGCAGATCCACTGCAAAAGGTCCAGCTGGTGGGGGCACTGGTTCAGCAGTACGCCGCCGCCCTCGCCGGCCCAGGTGGCCCGCCAGTCGCCGGAGTCGTAGTACATCTGGGTGCGGTACCAGTCGGTGATAATCCAGTTCACTCGTTTCAGCTGGCCCAGCTCTCCGCCGTGCACCATCTGGTGCATCTTGCGGTACAGGCAGTTGGTACGCTGGTTGAACATCATGCCAAACACCTTGCCGCTTTTTTGGGCGGCGGCGTTCATTTCCCGCACAGCCTTGGTGTATACCCCAGCGGGCTTTTCGCACATTACATGCAGGCTCTGGGCAAAGGCCTCTTGGGCCAGCACCGGGTGCTGGTAGTGGGGTACGGCGATGAGCACTGCCTGGCACAGGCCGCTGCCAATCAGCTCGCTGCCCTCCTCGAACACCGGGGCGCCCTTGGGCAGGTGTTCCTGGGCCCAGTTCCGGCGGTCAGGGCGGCGGTCCGCCACAGCGGCGATTTCGATTTCCGGAGTCTGGCCGGAAAGAATATTCCGCACATGGCCAGATCCCATGTTTCCCACACCGATAATGCCCAGCTTAAGTTTTTCCATATGGAGCCATCCTTTCTATTCTGTACAATTTTTAGGAAGTGTTAAAGGTAAACTATCATAATAAAGGATACCCTAAGCCAGGGAAAATTGCAAGAAGAAAATGGGCGGACAAAAGCGGGTTTGACCACTTCCTCTCCCTGGACTATAATTTGGAAAATGCCCATTGATTATTTGTTTGTTATGTGATAAAATAACCTATAGATATTGACCCCCCCAAGGATGGCGCTGGCTCATTTGTGCCGCGCCACTTTGGAGTGAGCCCCAATAGTTCTGCCTTTATGGCGAAAGGAGAAAATTTCATTATGACCAACAACAAATCCGTCTTGAATTGGCTGGAAGAAATGAAAGAGCTGGTCACCCCTGACCAGGTAGTGTGGATTGACGGCAGCGAGGAGCAGATTGAGGACCTGCGCCGCCAGGCCTGCGAGACTGGCGAAATGATCAAGCTGAACCAGGAAAAACTGCCTGGCTGCTACTACCACCGTACCGCTGTCAACGACGTGGCCCGGGTAGAGGGCCGCACTTTCATCTGCTCCAAGAAGGAAGAGGACGCCGGCCCCACCAACCACTGGATGGAGCCCGAGAAGGCCTACAAGATGCTGTTCGACATTGCCCGGGGCAGCTACAAGGGCCGCACCATGTATATCATCCCTTATTCCATGGGCCCTGTGGGCTCCCCTCTGGCTAAGATCGGCGTAGAGGTCACGGATTCCATTTACGTGGTGCTGAACATGTCCATTATGACCCGTACCGGCAAGGCGGTGCTGGACGTGCTGGGCGACAGCACCGACTGGGTAAAGGGCCTGCACTGCAAGGTGGACATTGACGAGGAAAACCGCTATATCTGCCACTTCCCCGAGGATAACTATATCATCAGCGTAAACTCCGGCTACGGCGGAAACGTGCTGCTGGGCAAAAAGTGCTTTGCGCTGCGCATTGCCTCCTACCAGGCTAAGAACGAGGGCTGGATGGCCGAGCATATGCTCATTCTGGGGATTGAGAATCCCCAGGGCGAGGTCAAGTACGTGTGCGCCGCCTTCCCCTCTGCCTGCGGCAAGACCAACCTGGCCATGATGATTCCGCCCGAGGGCTACAAGGCCAAGGGCTACAAGGTGTGGACTGTGGGCGACGACATCAGCTGGATGCGCCAGGGCCCGGACGGCCGCCTGTACGCCATCAACCCGGAGAATGGCTTCTTCGGCGTGGCGCCCGGTACCAATATGAAGAGCAACCCCAACGCCCTTATCTCCACCCAGAAGGGCACCATCTTCACCAACGTGGGCCGCAACCTGGACGACAACACGGTGTGGTGGGAGAGCCTGGACAAGAACCCGCCTGTGAACGCCCAGGAGTGGAAGGGCGCCGACGTGAACGGCCCCGACTTTATTGCCGAGGGCGGCAAGCTGGCCCATCCCAACAGCCGCTTTACCGCGCCCGCCAAAAACTGCCCCTGCATCAGCCCCGAGTTTGACAAGGGCGAGGGTGTGCCGGTTTCCGCCATTATCTTTGGCGGCCGCCGTCCCGACACTGTGCCCCTGGTGTACCAGTCCCGTGACTGGAACGCTGGCGTGTTCGTAGGCTCCATCACCGGCTCTGAGACCACCGCCGCCGCTGCCGGCGCCGTGGGCGTGGTCCGCCGTGATCCCATGGCCATGCTGCCCTTCTGCGGCTACCACATGGGCGACTACTTCCAGCACTGGATCGACATGGGCGAAAAGCTGGGTGACAAAGCCCCCAAAATCTTCAACGTCAACTGGTTCCGCACCGACGCGGACGGCCACTTCATTTGGCCCGGCTTTGGTGACAACTTCCGGGTGGTAGAGTGGATTATCAAGCGCTGCGAGGGCAAGGTGGACGCGGTAGAGACCCCCATTGGCTTTGTACCCAAGGCTGAGGACATTAACCTGGAGGGCCTGGACTTCGACATTGACACGCTGAAAGAGATCCTGGCCATTGACAAGGCTGCCTGGGCGAAAGAAGCCGAGGGCATCGAGGAGTTCTACAAGCAGTTTGGCGACAAGCTGCCTCAGGCGCTCCGCGACCAGCTGGAGACTTTGAAAGCGAACTGCAAGTAAGCAGCAGAACGATTAATAGAACAGATAAAAAAGGCAGTCGGGTTATCCGGCCGCCTTTTTTATTATGGAAAGGGCGGCCCGTTCGGGCAGCGGGCTCCTCTTGGGGGCCGGGGCACAGGCTTTTTCTCCGGGAGGCCCTCGGGGGTGGAAAATCAGTATAATTAAGCGCTTGATTAAAATAATTAAAGATATCCCATAAAAAAATCAATTTATATATTGACATTCTTAATTTCTTGTATTATAATACAGACATCAAGAGAGAGGGAAGCCCGGTCGGCCGCAGCCCCCGAAACGAAATTCAGAACACAAAGGAGAACCGATTATGGCAAACGGAAAATATCACGCCCCCGCCCAGTGCCCGGTGTGCGGAAAATCCATGCAGGTCACCCGGCTGAAGTGCCAGCACTGCGGCTCTGAGCTCTCAGGAAGCTTTCAGCCCTGCCGGTTCTGCACCCTGGAGGAAAAACACCTGCAATTTGTAGAGGTGTTCCTGCGGTGCCGGGGGTCCATCAAAGAAGTGGAAAAGGCCCTGGGGGTTAGCTACCCCACGGTGAAGAATATGCTGGACGCGGCCCTGACCGCCCTGCGGCTGGACGAAAAGCCCGAGCTGCGGGCTGTGCGGGCCAAGGAAGAGCGGGCGGAAATTTTGGGCCGGCTCTCCCAGGGCGAGCTGGACGTAAACGCGGCCATAGAGGCCCTGAATCAACTGAAAGGCGGTAAATAAAAATGAATGAGCTGATGCGCGTGCGAATGGAACTGATGAACGAAGGGTACGTGACCCGCCAAGACCAGGACCGGCTTTTTGCCGCGGAGCGCTGCGACATACTGTACCACCTGCCCAAGCACGGCCCCAAGCGCCGCCGGGGCCAGGGGGAGAAGGGAGGCAAATAAAATGAATGAGGATAAACGCACCATCTTAGAGCTGCTGGCCAGCGGGAAAATCTCCCAGGAGCAGGCGGACCAGCTGCTGGAGGCCCTGGGCGGCGAGGAAAACGGCCAGGAGCAAGAAGAGCCCGCCCCAGAGGAAGCCGCCGGGAACCAGGCCCTTGCCATTGAGGTAGACGACGAGGGCGGCATGGTCATCCACACCAAAGAAGAGGGCAAGCCTGTGACCATCACCCTGAAAGACAGCCCCAAAGAGGAACCAAAGATTAACCTGACCCTGCACCCCGAGGACCAGCCCGCCTTTGACTTCGACCTGTTCAGCCCGCCCACCCCGCCCACGCCGCCGACCCCGCCCACGCCGCCGACTCCGCCCACACCCCCGAC